>JAKEEX010000383.1 GCA_022616315.1 Myxococcaceae bacterium | reverse complement strand
CCCCTCCTTGTCTGTCCAGCGGATGTGAGGCTGGGAGCGCGCGGCCGTCCTCCGGATGGATGCCCTCACCCCCGGCAGGCTGCCGAGCGTCCCCGCCCCCCGCCCCGCGCGCTCCCTCCTCCCGCTCGCCCGGGCGGGGCGGCGCGGCCCGGCCCGTGTGCGCGCGGATGCTTAGCCTTCCTCCGACGAGGGAGCGCGCCATGCTGCTGTCGCTCACGCCGCAGAGCCTGCGCCTGCGCCCGCGGGAGCGCCTGGCGGCGATGCCCCCCTGGCACGAGCTGGACATCCCGCTCACCTGCATCCGCCTGGTGCGCACGGGGCGGCCGGACCCCCACCACCTCTGCCGCCGCGCCGCCGGCACCTCGCTCCCCGGCTACTTCTACGCCGGGGCGTTCCACCGACGACTGTGCCCCGAGTTCTGGTACGCCCACGTGCGGCACGACTGCCTCCAGCTGGAGCTGGAGCGGCACCCCTACCACCGCCTCGTGCTCGAGGTGGAGGCGCCGGAGGCCTGGGCGGAGCGCTTGCGCCAGGCAGGACTGCCGGTGGAGCCTCCGCGCGCATGAGCGACCTCCCCGGGGCCGAGGCCTTCTGGATGCTCCACGACGGGCTGCCACGCGAGGGGCCCGGCAGTGACGCCTGCACGCGCGAGGCCCTCCGTCGCCTGGGGCCGCTGCCTCCCTCGCCCCGGGTGCTGGACCTCGGGTGCGGACCGGGACGGCAGACGCTGGTGCTGGCGCGCGCGCTGGACGCGGTCATCACCGCGGTGGACCAACACGCGCCCTTCCTCCGCCAGCTGGAGGCGTCGGCCGCCGCCGAGGGGCTCGCCCACCGCGTGCGCACCCGCTGCGCGGACTTCGGTGCGCTGGAGGAGCCTGCGGGCAGCGTGGACCTCGTCTGGAGCGAGGGCGCCATCTACAACCTCGGGTGGGAGGCGGGGCTCTCGCGCTGGCGTCCGCTGCTGCGCCCTGGAGGGGCCATGGCCCTCACCGAGTGCACCTGGCTCACCGACGCGCCGCCCGCCGAGGCGGCCGCCTTCTTCCGCGAGGCCTACCCTGCCATGGGCACCGTGGCCTCCAACTGCGAGGTGGCGCGGCGCGTGGGCCTCACCGTGGTGGAAACCTTCGCGCTCCCGCCCGCGGCCTGGTGGGACGAGTACTACCGTCCGCTCGAGGCGCGCCTCGAGGCGCT
>JAKEEX010000382.1 GCA_022616315.1 Myxococcaceae bacterium | reverse complement strand
GACGCCCCGGCCGCGATCCGGGAGGCCTTCTTCGACGCCACAAAGCGCCGCCTCGCCGGGCCGCGACGCGTCCTGGCCGTCCAGGACACGACCGGTCTCGACCTCGCCGTGGGCCCCCTCCATGTCCATTCCACGCTCGCCGTCACGCTCCAAGGCGTCCCTGTGGGCCTGCTCTCGCAGTTCGTCTGGGCGCGCGACCCCGCCGACCCGGGCACGCGCCACCGCCGGAAGACCACGCCGATCGACCAGAAGGAGAGCTTGAAGTGGTTGCTCGCCTGGGAGGAGAGCCAACGCGGACTCCCCTTGGGCACCCAGTTGATCCACGTCGGGGAGCGCGAGGCCGACGTCTATGATCTCTTCCTCCACGCCGTGCAAAGCCCGCCCCACCAGCTGCTCGTGCGCGCGTGCCGCGATCGGAAGACCGACGACGAGACGAGGCACCTGTTTGGCGAGCTGGAGGCCCTGCCCGTGCAGGACGCGCGCGAGGTGCAGCTGCCGCGCGCGGGAAAGCGGGCGCCGCGCCAGGCCGTGCTGAGTCTGCGGTACAAGCGCGTGGTCTTGCACCCCCCCAAGCACCGCACGGGCGAGAAGCTGCCGAAGATCGTCGTGGACGCGATCTGGGTGCAGGAGTACGCGCCGCCGGCGGGGGAGACCGCGGTGGAGTGGCTCTTGCTGACGACGGCCGCGGTCGAGTGTGTGGCCGATGCGTGGGAGCGAGTCGAATGGTACGGGTACCGCTGGCGGGTGGAGCGCTATCACTTCGTGCTCAAGAGTGGGTGCAAGATCGAGGAGAGGCAGCTGGAGACCGTAAGCCGAATGAGCACGTGCCTGGCGGTGTACAGCGTGGTGGCGAGCCGGCTGTTGGAGCTGACGTACGCGGCGAGGGAGCACCCGAGGGAAGGGGCGGGGTCGTGGGTGAGCCGGGAGGAGTGGGAGGTGCTCTGGCTGCGCCGCCCCCCCGCGGAGCCGATCCCCCCCGCACCGACGGTGCGGGAGGTCGTGCGCGAGATCGCCGGGCTGGGAGGCTTTCAGGGGAGGAAAGGGGATGGGGAGCCGGGAGTCAAAACCCTCTGGGAAG
>JAKEEX010000381.1 GCA_022616315.1 Myxococcaceae bacterium | reverse complement strand
GGAGAGGGGCACGGGGTTACTCGCGGGGGTCAGAAACGTACAACGCTCTGGGTTGTGGGACGCGTTCCCGCGGTGATGGGGACGCAGAGCTGAGGACGGGCTCGCGGCCCCCTCTCCCTTTCTCCCTCTCCCAGGGGGAGAGGGAAGACGGGGACTCGGCTTGTTGCCCGGGGAGCTTGGGTGAAATGCTCGGTGTCCGTGCCGCTGCACGCCGGGCGGCTTCCACCCCTCCGCCGGAGGTTCCGTGTTCCTTTCACCGTCTGTCGTTGCGGTCGCGCTGCTCGCCACCACTCCCATCGCGCCGGCCGGCACGTCTGCGCCCGCCCAGCCCGACGCCGCGCTGGTGGCCTCGTTCCTCGGCGACACGCCGCTCTTGAAGGACCTTGCGTCCCTCACCGACGAGGTGGGCGGACGCGCCACCGGCTCACCCGCGAATCTGCGCGCGGTGGAGTGGGCGCTGGCCCGCTTCCGCGAGGCAGGCGTGGACGCACGCAAGGAGTCCTTCGTCATGCCCGCCGTCTGGCTCGAGCGCTCCGCCAGCGCGAAGGTCAGCAGCCCGGGCGTCACGTTCTCCCCGCGCATCGCCGCGATGCCCTTCTCCACCTCCACTCCGAAGGGCGGACTCACCGCGCCGCTCCTCGACGCGGGCAGCGGGGACGAGGCTGTGTTCAAGGCGCTCGGTGGACGCGCGAAGGGGGCCTTCCTCCTCGTGGAGACGCACGAGCTCCGGGACATCGACGGGCTGTTCCGCGAATACAACGACGCGGTGGGCATCGAGCAGCGCGCCTTCGCCGCGGGCGCCGCGGGGGTCGTCTATATGGGCTCGCGCCCCAACAACCTCCTCTACCGCCACAACGTGTCCGTGGGCCCGAAGAACACCCGCCCCATGATGGTGATGGAGCGCGACGGCGCCCTGCGCGCCCTGCGCCTCCTGCGTGGAGGCCAGGCGCTGCACCTCACCGCGAGCATCGACGTGGACTTCCGCCGCAACGCGGAGAGCTTCAACGTCATCGGTGAGATCCGCGGCAGCACCCGTCCGGACGAGGTGGTGGTGCTCGGCGCGCACCTGGACTCCTGGGACCTCGGGACCGGGGCGCTCGACAACGGCGCCAACGTGGCCCTGCTCATCGACGTGGCCCGGCAGATGAAGCGCCTCGGCGTCCGACCGGCCCGCACCATGCGCTTCATCCTGTGGAACGGTGAGGAGCAGGGCCTCTACGGTTCCTCCGCGTACACGCGTCAGCACGAGGCGGAGCTGGACCGGCACGTCGTGGCCGCCTCCTTCGACATCGGCTGCGGCCGCATCAGCGGCTTCTTCACCGGCGGCCGCCCGGAGCTGGTGCCCGAAGTGGAGAAGGCGCTCGGAGCGGTGCGCGGACTCGGTCCCTTCGTGCAGGTCGACGCCCCCATCGTGGGCACCGACAACTTCGACTTCATGATGCACGGGGTGCCCAACCTCGTGGCAAACCAGGAGCCCGCCCTCTACGGACCCAACTACCACGCCCGCTCGGACGAGCTCGACAAGTGCGACCCCCAGCAGCTGCGCCTCAACACCGCCGTCGTCGCCGCGCTCGGCCTCGGCTTCGCGAGCTCCGACCTCCGTCTGCCCCGCCAGAGCCGCGCGCAGATCGAGGAGCTGGTGCGCACCACGGACCTCGGCGCGCAGATGAAGGCCTTCAACATGTGGGAGGACTGGGTGAACGGCGTGCGCGGGCGCAGGGCGGGAACGCCAGCCTCCACCGCGCGGGACGTGAAGTAGGCTACCGCGCATGCCCCTGTACGCACTGGGAGACGTGGCGCCCGAGCTCGAGGACGGATGCTGGATCGCGCCCACCGCGTCCGTCATCGGCCGCGTGCGCCTGGGCCGGGACGTGAGCGTGTGGTGGGGCGCCGTTCTTCGCGGTGACATGGACCTCATCACGGTGGACGAGGGCACCAACATCCAGGACGGCGCCATCCTCCACACCGACGCGGGCGTCCAGCTGGTGCTCGGCCGCCACGTCACCGTGGGCCACCGCGCCATTCTGCACGGGTGCACCGTGGGCGACGGGACGCTCCTCGGCATCGGCGCCACCGTGCTCAACCACGCGCGCATCGGGCGTGGCTGCCTCATCGGCGCGCATGCGCTCGTCACCGAGGGCATGGTGGTGCCGGACAACAGCCTCGTCCTCGGGGCGCCGGCGAAGGTGCTCCGCGAGCTGACGCCCGAGCAGCGCGGCATGGTGGAGCGCTCGGGGCCCCACTACGTGGAGAATGCCCGGCGGTACGAGGCAGAGCTGCGGCACCTGGGGGAGTGAGGCGCGGGAGGCTCGAGCTTCGTCCGCTTGCCCTCACCCTGTCCCTCTCCCAGGCGGAGAGGGGGAGTTGGGGCGGAATGATTACGGGTGCTCGGCCGGCGCCTCTTCCCACGGACGCGTGGTCAGCGCCTCTTCCACGTACTCGAGGTGGCGGCG
>JAKEEX010000380.1 GCA_022616315.1 Myxococcaceae bacterium | reverse complement strand
CGAAGAGGTGCCCTGTTCGTCTTATGCTCCATCCCCGTACCCCAGCGCATTGAGGCGCTGGAGGGCGGCGATGGAGCGCTCGTACACCCCGTCGCCGCGCTGGCGGTCCGTGGAGGGCGCGCGGTAATGCGGGAGCGAGCACACCACCTCCACCCCGTGGCGCGCGAAGAACTCAGGCAGGTCCCGGTGCGGCGCCGTCTCGAGGATGGTGAGGTTGCAGCGGTCCATGACGTGCGCCCCCAGCGCCCGGCAGCGCTCCACCAGCCAGCGGAAGTGGGGGTTCATCTCCGGCGCGCCGCCGGTCAGGTCCACCGTCGGAACGCGCCAGCGCTCCACCAGCCGGAGGCACGCCTCCATCGTCTCGCGCGACATGCTCTCGCGCCGGTCAGGGCCAGCATCCACGTGGCAGTGCCGGCACGCCTGGTTGCACACCTTCCCCAGGTTGAGCTGGAGGACCTGGAGCCCCACCGGGCGCAGGGGCCAGAGTCCGGCCGCGGTGAGCGCAGCGGGAAACTCGCGGGCGAGGGGCTGCGCATCGAGCAGGGTGCGCTGCGCGGAGGCGGGCGCCAGGGACGCGCCGCGGGAGCGCAGCGAGGAGGGTGTCCGCTCCTCCACCGTCACATCCCCACGCGCGTGGCGTGGTTGCGCATCTGCACCCCGTGCACGAGCGCCGCGCCGCCGCGGATGGCCGCGGCCACGTGGACCGCCTCGGTCATCTGGTCCAGGTCCGCGCCCTTCTCCAGCGCGTCCTTGCTGTAGGCGTCGATGCAGTAGGGACACTGCACCGCGTGCGCCACCGCCAGTGCGATGAGCGACTTCTCGCGTGCGGAGAGCGCGCCGTCGGCGAAGACCGCGCCGTACCAGTCGAAGAACTTCCGCGCGAGCCCCTCGCAGTTCTTCCCGATGTCGGGGAACTTCGAGAGGTCCTGGGCGACATAGTAGGGGTCGTGCACGTGCGCCTCCGGGAGCGATGCGCCGGTCTCGCACGGGGATGCGGTCATGCGCGCAGGCAGGGCGCGAGCGCTGTGCGCTGCGTGGCACTGCCGCACACCCACGGTCATCCGTCCGTCATCCGTCCGACGTCGCCGAGCTCGCGCAGCGCGTCCAGCGTCCGGGGCGCCACCACCTCGCCCCGGTGGAGCAGTGTGCCCAGTCTCGCGAGGTCCGCTGGCTCGTCCACGTCGAACCAGGGGGACACCGTCACCACGTGGAGGCCTCCCTCCTCGAGTCGGCGGCGGGTGCAGGCGAGCGTCTGCGCGGTGCTCCAGGGGACGTCCTCCAGCAGCCCGGTACAGGGGCGACGCAGGCCGAGCAGGTAGAAGCCGCCATCCGCGCTGGGCCCCAGCACGGCGTCGGCCCTCTCCAGGGCGAGGAGGGTCTCCTCGAGCAGCCGAGGAGGGAGTCCCGGAGTGTCGGCGCCGAGGGCGACGGCGCGGTCCGAGCGCCCCAGCGCACGAGCGAGGACCTCCTCGAGCCGGCGGCCGAGATGTCCCTCCGGCTGCGGCCAGACCTCCGCGCCACACAGCTCCGGAGGCAGGAGGTCCGGTGCCCCGTCCAGCGCGAGCACCCGCTCGACGCCTCCGAGGCAGCCGAGGCCGCTCCAGGTGTCCAGCAGGAAGGCGCGGGCGAGCGCGGCGGCCCGCACGTCACCGAGGTGCCTGGCGAGCCGCGTCTTCACCCGTCCCGGCACCGGAGCCTTGGCGAACACGCAGAGGAGCGGAGCGCGCATGGGCCTCCCGAGGTGAATCCAGGCCTCCCGAGCCTTCACCCTACTCCCTTGAGCACATGTGCTGCGGGGCGGTGTGGAGGGAAGGACCAGCCCGGACATGCTGCTGCGGAAATTTTCAGCACCGTGCGGACACGAAAGGGCACGCGGGCCATGTGCGTCCGCGGAGGCACATTCCCCCTGTCGCGCAACGCCCACCGCTGTGGCCCAATACGCGTCGCATGCAGTCGCACTGGCCCGCGCGTCTCGCTCCCCTCCTCTCGCTCCTCCTCTCCTGCACCGGCGCGTCCTCGCTGGAGGTGCAGCTGACGGAGAGCGCCTGGCCGGGGCTGGAGGCGCTGCCGGTGGAACGCCGCGAGGTGACGGTGGAGCCCGGGCTCGCGGCGACGGTGGAGGCCACCACCGTACACGAGGCACCGGTGGGGCTTGCTCTGCTCGAGGGCCGGGTGGTGGCGGGCACCGCAGAGGGGCTGCTCGTCGCGAGTGACGACGGCTCCCCGCAGCTCTCCCCCGTGGTGCTGGACGCGGCGCTGGGCGTCGGGGTTGGCGGGCCGGTGCGCGCGCTCGCCCCGAGGCAGGGTGGCGGGCTGCTGGTGGCGCTGGGTGACTCGTTCCTGCACGACTATCGGGGCCGCTTCTACGTCTCGCCCCTCACCGGCCAGGTGCCGTTCGAGTCGGTGCACGCGCTGGACGCGAGCGGCTTCAACGACGCCGAGGTGGTGTGGCTCACCCTCGCGGACCGCGCGCTCTCCATCTCGGCGTCGCTGCGCGCCTCGGTGGTGCTGGAGGGGCATGCGGCGCCCACGTTCGCCGCAGGTGCACCGGACGGCAAGGCGCTGCTGGCGGTGGAGGGAGACCTCTACCAGGCACAGGTGTCCCCTGCCCGTGCCCTGCGCCTGCTGGAGGACGTGGGCGCGGTGCACGCGGCGGCGCGGCGCGACGGCTCGCTCTTCCTCGCCACCGACGCGGGGCTCGTGGAGCGCACACCCGCGGGCCCGCTGCGCGTCACCTCCTTCCGCGAGGCGGACGGCAACGCGCTGCCAGTGCGCGCGCTGGCGGTGGGGGCGGGCGCCCTGCACCTGCTCGCCGGGGACCGGCTGCTCGCCCTGCGCGACGGCGCCTTCGTGCACCTGGGGGACGCGCCGGCCGCGGAGGGGCCGCGCACGCTGGCGGTGGACGCCCGTGGGCACGCCTGGGTGGGAGGCGCGGGCGGGCTGGTGCGCGTGCGCACCGGGGACTCCGTCACGTTCGCCCAGGTGAGTCCCTTCCTCCAGGCCCACTGCGCCTCCTGCCACGCGGGCGCCGGCACCGATGGGGCCCCCGGCCTCCCGCTCACCGACTACGAGGGCGCGGTGCTCCACCGCGACCGCATCCTTGCCCGACTCGCTGACCCCCAGAGTCCCATGCCGCCGCGGCGCGTGGAGGTCCTCCTGCCGGAGGACTGGTCCATCGTGGCGCGGTGGGTGGACGGAGGAATGAAGCCATGATGCGCCGTCCCTCCCGCCCCGCCCTGCGCGCTCGGCAGTTACACGCACTGCCGCTGCGGGCGGTGCTCCTCCTCGGCCTCCTCTCCGCCCCGCTCGCGCAGGCCCAGGAGGCGGCCGTCTGTGCCCAGTCGCGCGAGGTGGACCGCTACCAGCTGCTGCGGCGCCTCTCTGTCGACCTGCGCGGCCGCGTGCCGACCATCGAGGAGTACGAGGCCCTCGACGGCCAGGACTCCGTGTCCGTGCAGACCGTCCGTGCCTTCCTGGCGGACGACGGCTTCCGGCAGCAGATGCGCCGGTACCACGACTCCTTCCTCTGGCCCACCGTGGGCAACCTGCGCATCGCGGACCAGGCGGTGCAGCTGGGCGAGCGCGGTGGCGGCAAGGCCCTGGCCGTCTCCTCCTCCGGCCGCGTCACCGCGTACCGCGGTGCCTCAGGTGTCT
>JAKEEX010000379.1 GCA_022616315.1 Myxococcaceae bacterium | reverse complement strand
TGTCGTGGCTGAAGCTCGAGCGCGCGTGGATGGCGCAGCGGGCCCGGCGCACGCCCGCGCGCCCTGCGCTGCGTTGGGAAGCGCTGGATGCACGGCTTTCGTCCCCCGAGCGGGCCACCGTGCGCCGCGCGAATCGGACGGCCTTGCTGCTCGGTGCCGCTGCGGCCGGGGTGCTCCTGTGTCTCGGGTTGATGACGCCGCGTTCGCCTCGAGCGCCCGAGGTCCCCGAGGGCGTGGGCGTCGACGCGTGCGTGGACGCCGTGGGTGAGGCCATGTCCGCCCTCGAGGTCCGGTTGGGGGCGTGCCTGGTGGCCTCGCCGGTGCTCGCGCTGCGCTGAGGGAGTTGCTCAGGAACGCGGTGCCCCAGTGCGGATGGCCCGGGCCGCGCCCGGTCGTTAGCGTTGAGCCCGGATGAAGCGCTCCGGCCTGCGCATCGGCTTCCTGATGGACCCCCTCGAAGAGGTGGTGGTGGGGCACGACACCACCTTCCTCCTGATGCTGGCGGCGCAGGCGAGGGGCCACGAGGTGCACTGCTTCGAGCAGCACCACCTCTTCTTCCACCGCGACCGCACCTGGGCGCACATGCGGCGGGTGGAGGTGCAGAGAGTCGTGGGGCGGCACATGCGGGTGGTGGATGAGGGAGCGCTGCCCCTGACCGAGCTGGACGTCGTCCTCCTGCGGAAGGACCCTCCCGTGGACGCCGCGTTCCTCCACGCCACACAGCTCGTGGAGCTGCACGGCGGAGAGCGGGGCCCGCTGCTCGTCAACGCCCCCGCGGGCCTGCGCGATGCCAACGAGAAGCTGTTCGCGCTACGCCTCTCGCACCTCATGCCTCCCACGCTGGTGAGCGCGGACCTCGCGCGGCTGCGTGCGTTCGTGCGTGAAGAGGCGCCCGAGGCCGTGCTCAAGCCCGTGGACGGGTATGGCGGTCGGGGCGTGTTCGTCCTCCGTGCGGAGGATCGCAACCTCACGTCGTTGCTGGAGACCGCCACCGTGGGCGGGACGCGTCCCGTGGTGGTGCAGGCCTACCTTTCCGCCGCGCGCGAGGGGGACAAGCGCATCCTCCTGCTGGACGGGGAGCCCATGGGGGCCATCCTGCGCGTGCCCGCCGAGGACGAGGCCCGCGCGAACATGGCGGCGGGAGGTCGTCCGGAGCGCACGACGCTCACCGAGCGAGAGCGCGCCATCTGCGCTGCCCTCAAGCCGGAGCTGACGACCCGGGGGCTCGCTTTCGTGGGCATCGACGTCATCGGTGGGCACCTGACCGAGGTCAATGTCACCAGCCCCACCGGCGCCGAGGAGGTGGAAGCGCTCGCGGGCACTCCGGTGGGTGAGCCTGTGATGGCGTGGATCGAAGCGCAGGTGGCGCAGCGGCCCAGCGGTTGACGCAAGTCCTCCGCGGGATGTCCGGGGCGCGCTCCCGTGCCGTCTTCCGCTGCATGTGCCGCCCACTCCGAGAGCTTGCCTCGCGCGCATGCAGGCTGCGGGAGGACGCGAGGGCTTGGGGTATCAGCACGGTGAGGCACGCGAGGGGGACGAGTCGGTGCCCTGAATGGGCGGCACAGCCCATGACGCCCCGAGCCTCCGGGGGCCTGGGGGAGGTCGCCGAAGTGGCCAGACGGTCTTACCAGTCGAGCCACTCCCCCCAGGC
>JAKEEX010000378.1 GCA_022616315.1 Myxococcaceae bacterium | reverse complement strand
TGCACGATGCTGGCGTTGAAGTCGCTGTCGAGGAGAAGGGTGTGGATGCGCGGGCCATCGAGCTTGCGGCGCACGGCCTCCACTTCCGCCCACAGCTCGGCGGTCTCGGGCCCCTTCGACAGCTCCCGTCCCTCCGGCGGCGACAGACGCACCCAGAGCGCCCGGCCCACCGCACCCACCAGCACCAGCAGCGGCAGCCCCACCTTCATCAGGGCCACCAGCCCTTTACCATGCATCGCGAGAGAGCCGAGTCCCCCGAGGATGCCGAGAAGCACCCCGAGCCCGAGCAGCAGGTACGCATAGCCGAGCGCACCCATCAGGACGACGCGCCCCTTGTAGCCGCGGGGGGCGCGTGACTGGGCCTGCTCGAGACGCGCGACGAGCGCGTCGAACTTCTCCTGGGAAAAGGACATGGAGCTTCCGTGAGTCGCAGGGGCAGCCGGGCTCCGGCCGCCGGGTGAGGGCGGGAATTCTACCCTGGCCTGCGCGGAGCGTCCCCGCTCAGCTGGCTGACCCCGCGAGGGGGCCTGCTGTCAGTTCGCATCCCACCGGATGACGTGCGTCCCGCAGTCGAGGCAGCGGAAGAGGTACACGCCGACTTCCCAAGCGTCCTCGTCCCGTGTGGGTGCCTCGGGCGGAAGCTCGGCGAAGTCGATGCGGAGCTCGCGGTCCGCCTCGTACACATGCTTGTGGAAGAACGCCTCGCCGTTCCCGTCCGGCGCGAGTGCGTCCAGCTCCTTCCGGCCCGTCTCACCCAGGAAGCGGCAGTAGTCACCGCAGTGCGCGGGCCACGGCAGGTCCTGCCACGTCACCAGCGGAGGTGTGCGCGACTGGAGCTCCTCCGTGCGCTCCCCGATGCGTGTCTCGCGCTCGGCCGGAGGGAGCGCCTGGAGCTGCGCGCGCAGCGTGTCCACGTCCCCCGTGTTGGCGCTCAAGCCCTGGCCGGTGAGCTCCCCACCCGCGAGGCACTCCTCGCAGACGCGCTCCACGCCGTCATCGTCCTCGCCGACGAAGGGCCCCTCGTACCAGGGTCCCTCGTTTCCACAGAGGTCGCAGGTGTCCTCCTCCTCGGTCCAGGAGGAGGCGGCGGAGGTGCGCGGGCTCTCGAAGTACTTGAAGGTGCGCATGGGAACAGACCTCGGTGTGGAAGCAGGGTCCCCCACGCTAGCGCTGTCCCATGCCGCCGTGCCAGAGCGCAGGGCGGTCTGCGGTTTGCGCGCGAACGGAAATTCCGTTCACCGACTCATTTCCGGGCTTGCCACGTCACCCATTCTCCCGGGCGGACGACCTCGACGCCCACCTTCCGCTTGCGCGCGGCCTCGAGGAGCGCTGCCTCGGGGTTCGTCACCTCGGTGTACGACTCCGCTCCCACGACGCCGTAGTGGATGGGCACGATGAGCCGTGCGCCCAGCACCGCCGCGGCCGCCACCGCCTGCTCCGGCGTCAGGACCGCGTGCACGTCGCTCACGGGCTTCCGCCAGGCGAAGCGCGCTCCGTTGATGGGGAGGAAGGCCGCGTCGAATGGACCGAGCTGGCGTCCAATGTGCCACCAGGCCCCGTGCCACAGCGTGTCGCCGCAGTGGATGATGCGCCGGCCTCCACCCGAGACGACCCACGACACCTGCGGATCGCCGTAGCCGTCCGAGGCCGGCACGGCCGTGGCCGTGAAGTCGTTGAGCAGCACCGGCTCGTAGAGCGGAGCCGTGCGCACCTTGAAACCCGCGGAGGTCGCCGCCGCTGCGGTTTCCGGGGCGCAGACGAGCGTGCCCGTGTCTCCGAGGGCCTTGCGGACGGCCACCGGGTCGAAGTGGTCCGGGTGACGGTGCGTGATGAGGACGTAGCGCGCGCCCTCGCCCGGCTCTATCGGGACGAGGGTGTCCTTCAGCGCCGGGCCCCAGACGCCGGGATTCATGAGGGGGTCGAGGAGGAGCGTGTCCTTCCCGAGCTGGAGCTGGACTCCCGCCCAGGCGAGCCTTCGCGCGCGAAGGGCGGGGCTGGGTTCGGGCTCGGCCGCGCGGGCTGCGTTGAGTTGCGGCAGGACGGATGCGGCCATGAGCGTGGCTGCGGCGCGGAGGAAGTTGCGGCGGGTGGTGGGGCACATTCCCCTCACCCTGTCCCTCTCCCAGGGGGAGAGGGGAAGTTGGGCGGGCATCAGCGGTCCGATTCGGCGACGAGGTTGAACCCGAAGAGACGCACGCCGGTCTCCGTTCGCGGCTGGTGTGCGCTGCCAGGTGGAAACGACACGTAGGTGCCCGGGCCGAAGCGCTGCTCACCCTCGATGAGCTCGCCGCTGACGACGTAGACCTCCTCGCCCGTGTCGTGGACGTCGACGTGTGGCCACTGGCTTCCAGGCGCCATGTCGACGACCCAGACCTTCGCTCCGCGGGTGCTCGGCAACTTCCGGCGGAGGCAGCCGGGCCCGACCTCGACCGGTGCGGCGTCGTCGAGCTGCATGGCCAGCAATGCTGGAGCCGGTGGAGTCCGCTCATCGGGGTTGGCGCGAGTCCGAGTCGTCATTCAGCCCTCCCTGGGTTGGTGCGCGAAACCTAAGGGAAGTGCCTGCATGAATGCGGCGAAATGATTTCGCCGGTATGCTGAGCGGCGTTCATCCAGGTTCCAGCCATGCTCCTCGAGCTCCGTCACTTCAAGTTGGTCGCCACGGTCGCCGACACCGGAAGCCTCGCCTCCGCGAGCCGGCAGCTGCACCTCACGTCCTCGGCCCTGAGCCACCAGCTGCGTGACGCCGAGGAGCGGCTTGGAGTCCGCCTCTTCCAGCGGCGGCACAAGCGTCTGCTCCTCACCGGTGCGGGCGAGAAGCTGCTCGCCTCCGCGCGACGTGTGCTGTCCGAGGTCGCTCAGGCAGAGGCCGACGTCCGGGGCACACCTCCGGATGACCTGCTCCGCCTCAGCACGGGGTGCTACACGGCGTATGGATGGTTGCCGCCAATCCTCGGGCGTTGGCAGGCGGAGCACCCACGCGTCGAGCTGCGCATCGTGCTCGAGGCCACGCGCCAGCCCATTCCAGCGCTGCTGAGGGGCGAGCTGGACCTCGCGCTCACGACGGATGCTCCGCGCCATGCCAGGCTGACGCATACAGCGCTCTTCACGGACGAGCTCCTCCTGGTGGTTCCTTCGGGCCACCCGCTCGCGCAGCGCACCCACGTCACCGCCGAGGACCTCGCGCGCGAGCACCTGCTCACCTATGACGCGCCACGGGAGCAGCTCGACCTCTTCACGCGCGTGTTCTGGCCCGCGGGTGTCGAGCCTCGGCGGGTGTCAACCGTGCCGCTCACCGAGGCGCTCGTCGAGCTGGTCCGTGGAGGGCTCGGCGTGACGGCGATGGCCAGCTGGATGCTGCCGGCGCGACCCAAGGGCCTTCGGACCGTCCGCATCATGCCGAAGGGAATCCGCCGCCAGTGGAGCGCCGTCACGCTCGCGGCCGCACGGCCGTCCGTGTCGGTGCGCCGCTTCGTCGAGCTGCTGCGGGAGCGCTTCGCTTCAGCGGCGCCGAAGGCAGCCTGACGACGGAGTACACGTTGCACAGCCCCCTCACCCTGTCCCTCTCCCAGGGGGAGAGGGGAAGTTGGGGGTGAGGGGACGGTGTCAGGCGCTCTCTGTCGGCACTGCGCGCTGCTCCCCTGGCTGACCGGCGCCGTCCCGCTGGGGCCGCCTGCGCAGCAGGTACAGCACGTAGCCCACGGCGAGGGCGATGGCCCCGGCGATGAGGTTCTTTGCCTCGGCGCTCGACGCGAAGACGACGCACAGCCCCGCGGCGACGATGGGCACCACCGGACCGCCCGGAATGCGGAACGCGCCCGGCGTCTGACGCAGCTTGCGCCGCAGCACGGGGACGGCGAGCGCCGTGCCGAAGTACGTCGAGAGCCGCGCCACCACAGAGAGGGTGGCGAGCACCTCGAACGAGCCGGAGAAGGCGAGCGGCAGGGCGATGGCCGTCTGCGTGAGGATGGCGACCGCCGGCGTCCGGAACCGCGGGTGCAGCGAGGTGAGCGCACGCGGGCCGAAGCCATCCTGGGCCAGTGCGTAGAGGTAGCGCGGCCCCGACAGCACCGTGTTGCTGTTGGTGCCGAGGATGGCGAGCGCACCGCCCACCGCCATCATCAGCCCGCCCCAGCCGCCGAGGAAGTGCGCGGCCGCGTCCGCCAGCGGCGTCTTCGCGCCCGCGACGCCCGGGAGCGTGCCGAGGGCCACCCACTGCACCGCCGTGTAGAGGAGCGTGACGACACCAATCTGCACGAGGAGCGCGAAGGGCACGTCGCGGCGCGGATTCTTGAACTCGCCCGCGGGCGCGGCCGTGTTCTCGAAGCCCGCGTAGGCGAAGAGGAGCAACAGCACCGCGGCCCCCAGGCTGCCACCCGGCTGCGGTGCGATGGACGTCGCCTGCGGCACCGAGACGAAGAAGATGCCCACGAGGATGAAGAGCACGAGCGGCAGTGTCTTGGTGATGGCCAGGAAGACCGCGGTGCGCGCGCCGGACTTCACCCCGATGACGTTGATGGCCGTCAGGATGAGCAGCGGGAGCACGATGGAGAGGCTCTGCCCGATGCCCGCGTTCGCCTCCGGCCACAGGTAGCCGAGCGCCCGCGCGAAACCCACCGCGAGGGAGGCCACCGAGGACACCCGGGCGAGCCAGGTCATCCAACCCACCTCGAACCCGACGAGCTCGCCGAACGCCTCCCGCGTGTAGACGTACGCGCTCCCGGGGCGGTCGAAATAGCTCGCCGCCTCGGCGAAGCAGAGGACCAGGAGCAGCACCGCGAACCCCGCGAGCACCACGGCGCCGACGCTCGCCGAGCCGAGGTTCGCCGCAGCGGCCGCGGGCAGCAGGTAGACGCCGCTGCCGATGACATCGTTGAGGGAGAAGCCGACAATCTCCCAGCGGGAGACGGCGCGCCGCATGCCGAGCTCCTGCCCGGTCGTGGTGGATGCGGTCGTCATGATGGGCACACCTCGATGGGCGGGGCTGTCTGCGTGCAGAGACTGCTTTAGGTGCCGCTCGAGACGGCGCCGGCTCCGCTCGAGGAGTGCTTCGCGAGGAACCCGAGGACCACGTCGTTGAAGCGCTCGGGCTGGTCCATGGGTGTGGCGTGGCGGGAGTCCGCAATCACCACGAGCTCCGCACCGGCGAGCTTCCCGACGTAGGCCTCCTTGGCAGAGACGGGCGTGTAGTCCTGGTCCGCCGTCACCACCTGGATGGGCACGCGGAGGGCGGAAATGCGGTCGGCCACGCTCCATCCCACGATGGCGCGCAGCGCGTGCTCGTAGGCAACCGGGTCGTTCCTGTTCCAGCGCTCGATGAACGTCGCGCGCAGCTGCGTCTGCTCCGGCTTCGGGAAGAGCTTCTTCGCGAGCACGCCGGTCATGGCCTTCAGCCCGAAGAAGCGCAGGATGAAGAACCGGCTCGAGATGAGGAGCCGCTCGCGCAGCGTCCGCAGGACGACCTCCGGGCCGCTGTTGACGATGACCAGGCTCCGGGTGAGCTCGGGGGCGTCCACGGCCAGCTGGAACGCAATCATCCCACCCATCGAGATGCCGACGACGTGCACAGGGCCCGTGCGGAGGGCGCGCAGGAGCTCCGCGATGTCCCTGGCGAACTGCAGAATGCTGTAGGGCCCCGCGGGCTTGTCGGAGCGGCCGTGGCCCCGGACATCCACGGTGATGACCTGGTAGCGCTGCGAGAAGGCCGGGAGCTGGGCCTCCCAGTCTTCCGTGCTCGAGCCCAGCCCGTGAATGAGAAGGAGCGGCTCCCCCTGCCCGTGGACCTCGTAGTGCAGCTGGACGTCACCGACGCGCTGATGTGGCATGGCCTCTCCAGGGAACGCCCTGAAGGGTAGCACGGCGCGCGGAGGTTCATGCAGGGGTGGGACCCGGAGGCGTCCCGGCGCGGCACGACGTGAAGCGCCGCGCGGGCTACGGCACGCGCGTGTAGACGTTGTCCTGCCCGGAGTGCTGCGCGTCGCTTCCCGCGGCCGAGTGGCACGCGGTGCAGCTGGCGACGCCCCGCCCGTCCGCCACCACGTTGGAACCCAGGCGCTCGTACCAGTACCAGGCGCTCGGGTCGCTTCCTTCGGCGACCCGTCGCGAGACCGTGTAGCCGGTGATGGCACCCTGCGCGTCCACCAGCTCCTTCACGTTGGCCGCGCCCACCGGGTAGGGACCGGAGCCGGTGTGGTTGACCACCGCGTCGTTGTTGCAGACCCGGTTGCGGCCGTGAGGCGAAGGGGAGCGTGCGTCGTGGGGTGCGCTCTCGCAGCGCCAGGAGGTGTAGGAGCCCTCCTCGAGCCACGCGGCCATGCTGCTCGCGTTGGTTGGCGGGAGCTGCGGGTCGCCTGTGTCCCCCGGGCAGCTGGTGAGCGCTGCGATTGCGACGAGTGAGATGAGGAGCGGTCGCGTCACTGGAGCGCCTCCTGTGGGTGCCTGCGTGTCGCGTGGAGAGGCTTGCAGGGCTCTCGATGGGGTCAATGTGGTTGGTGCGCTCGTGTTCGGTGGGCACCATCCCTCTCCCAGAGGGAGAGGGGACGGAGCAGCAGGTAGCCGTTGTCTGCGAGCCACGGCTCCGTCGAGACGCGCGCGTCCCGTGCCGCCAGGCGCAACACCGACTCCCGGAACGCGTCCCGCAGCTCCGTGTGTCCCTCCGCACGCGCCTCCGTCCATGACTCTGTCCACGCATCGAAGAAGGCCTGGATGGGCGTGCCGGGCTTCACGCTGCGCCGCAGGTCCCGCGGCAGCCAGTCGCGGAAGAGGATGGGTGCGAAGCCGCGGTGGAAGTCGGTGTGGAAGAGCATCGCCTCACGCACCACCTCCTCCTCCGTGCGCCTCAGCAGGTGCGCCACCAGCACGGCTCCCTCCGTGTCCGTGCTGCCTTCCACCAGGAGCCCACCCGGAAGCAGCGACTGCCCGAGCATGCCGTGCACCTCCGGGACGCGCTCCGGTGGGTAGCCGCGCAGGAGGTTCATCGCGCGGATGAGCCGGGCCGGCTCGTCGGGGCGCAGCGGCAGCGCGAAGCCGCCCTGACGGAAGTGCGTCCGCGCATCCGCGTGTCCCGCTGCCGCCTCGGCACGGTGCGCCTCCAGCTCCACACCCACCACGGCGAGGCCCGGGTTCACCTCGCGAAACGCTGCCGCGGCCTCCAGCGTCGTCCAGGGGTGCTCGCCGAAGCCCACGTCCACGAAGACGGCGTGGGCCCACGGGCCATCGGTGCGCTCGAGCAGCGCGCGCTCGCACCGCACCAGGTACGCATCCAGCGCTCGAAGCCTTCCTCTGGACGTGCGCCCGCGTGTCCTCGTGTCCAGGGGGGCCACCCGTCTCAGACGCCCTCGAAGAAGTCCACCTCGCCCGTCTCCAGAGAGTACTCCGCGCCGACGATGCGCATCCCGTCCTCGCGGCACAGCCTCTCGAGGAGGGCGCTGCCGTGGCGCAGATGGTCGCAGGAGTTGCGCACGTTGGCGCGGACCGCCTCGCGCATCAGCCGCTCGCGCGGCGCGTCCGGGCCCGCCACGCTCACCACCGTCTCCACCGGCGAGCGGCAGCGCTCCACGAGGTCGCGGATGTTGTCGGACGGCGCGCCCTTGCCGTGCTGCACGTAGTCCAGCGTGGCCTGGATGGCGCCGCACTGCGAGTGCCCCATCACCACCACCAGCCTCGTGCCGAAGGCACTCGCGGCGAACTCCACGCTGCCCACCATCGACGGGGCCACGATGTTGCCCGCCACGCGGATGACGAAGAGGTCACCCATGCCCTGGTCGAACACCAGCTCGGAGGGCACCCGCGAGTCGGAGCAGGAGAGGATGATGGCGAGCGGCTCCTGCTTGACCACCAGGGCGATGCGCGCCGTCAGCTCGCTCGGGGCATCCGGGCGATGCAGCGACTGCAGGAAGCGTCGGTTGCCTTCACGCAGGCGATCGAGCGCCTCCTGCGCGGATGGCATCCCGTCTGATGGCACATCGAACATCGCGGGCCTCCCTCCTCCGGGCTCGAGAGCACCCCTCCGCAGGAGCGGCCGGGCTGGCGCGCGGCGTCTCTACCTCAAAACCAGGGCCTGTCCTCTCTTCTTCTCCGTCGTGACGACACTGCGACGCGACACGGTAAGCTGGTGCCTCCGCCACTCGCGGTGGAAGTCCGGATGACGAGCGGGCGGGCAGCCCCTCGTTTCCCGGGGACGTTCAGCGTCGGTGTCCCGGCCCTACCGTGAGCCAGAAGCAAGGGGGGACACATGCACACGCATTCCTGGAGGAAGGCATGGCCGGGCGCCGTGGCTGCAGGGCTGCTCGCGCTCTGGGGGTGCGCCGTCATCGGCGTGCGTGCCCGGCCGGAGGTGGACGACAGCTGGCTGGCCCGCGTTCCGGAGAGCCAGCTGTCCGGAGTGCAGGATGCGCAGGCGCGGGCGGCGGCCGCACGGGACGCAGCGACGCGCGCCGACGTGGCGTGGCAGGACGCGAAGCAGGCGCTGGCGGTGTCGCGCAAGCAGGCCCAGGTCATCCACGCCCGCGAGGAGGCCGCGCGCTCCGCGCTCGAGCTGGCCCAGTCGAGTGGGAACGTGGACGTCATCCGACAGGCCCACGCCGAGGTGGAGGCCGCCGAGATGGCCGGGGTCGCCGCGAGCGCAGACATGGCCGCCAGGGAGCAGGCGGTGAGGACGGCGGAAGCACAGGAGCACCTGGAGGAGCGCAAGGTGGAGGCCGAAGAGGCGAAGGTGTCCCTCGCCGAGTACGAGGCCCTGGCGCGGAGCGGTGAGGCGCACGCGAAGGAGCTCTCCGAGGCGGAGTTCCAGGCTGCCGTGGCGGATGCTCAGGCACGCGTCGCCGACGCAGAGAGCGTCCTGCAGCAGCAGAGTTGCCGGCTCGATGCCGCCCGCGCCCAGGCCGAGCAGCTGCGAGCGCAGGCACCGGGCTATGGCGGTGCGGGGGGACAGACGCAGTAACTGCTGTTCCGCACAGCCCCCTCACCCTGTCCCTCTCCCAGAGGGAGAGGGGAGTTGGCTCCCAGCGGGGGAGTGGAACGTGCGGAAGCGCACGGCGTTCGCGGCAGGCCAGGTGCAACCGGACTGACTGTGCGTCAGCGTGCTCACCTCCCCGGAGGTGACACATGGCGCGAGCGCTGCGGGTGATGCTGGCGGCAGGCGCGCTGGTGCTCGGCGCCAGCGCCCAGGCACAGGAGGCCGGTCACGGTCGTCCCGGCGGCGCGCGTAACGGGCGCATGGTGGAGCTCAACGGCTTCATGGCGCCCCTCGACGAGCGTGCCCTGCTCGAGCGCCTGCACACCTTTCACCAGCAGGAGGTGACGCGCGGAACCCTCGCGCTGGCCAACGCCCAGCACCCCGAGGTGAAGACGTACGCACGGGCCATGGTGGAGGACCATGGGCGCGCCGACGCACGGCTCATGGCCTACGCGCGCGGCAGGAAGCTGACGATGCCGTCCCGGATGAAGCCGATGAGCCAGGCGGAGAAGCGCAGCATGGAGGCCGAAGCAGCGACACTGCGCGAGCTGCAGGGGATGACTGGCGCGCCCTTCGACTCCGCCTACACCGCGCGCGAGGTGGCCGCGCACGATGCCGCCATCGGTCTCGTCCTGGCGGCACAGCAGGCCTTCAACCAGGGTGAGTTGGGTGCCCTTCTGCAGGAGCGCTCTCAGCACCTGACGCAGCACCGGCAGCAGGCCTACCGCGTGCTGGGACAGGTCCACCCTGCCAGCGCCCTCGGCGTCGGGGGCGCTGGCGAGGGGAGGAAGCTGCCGAGGCCGGGCGACCAGCCCAGGTGATTCACATTCCCCTCACCCCGTCAGAGGGGAATGGGCACTGCAATCACCGCCGCGGCGTCTCCTGAGGCGCCGGCGGCTCCTCCACGACGTCGCGGCTCTCGTGCTTCTGGAGAGGCCCGCTGCCGCCCACGGCCTCAGGCTCCACCACGTCCACGCGCAGCGCGGTCCGCTCGCCTTTGACCTCATGGTAGGACGCGAGCACGTCAGCGCCCGCGGGGATGCGCGCCGGGGTGCTCGGCTGGCCGTCGATGAAGACCTGCGTCTGCTCGTTCACGCGCAGCCGGACGGACTCGCCACCCGGGGCGCCGAGCACCAGCGCGTTCCCGCTCGAAGACACCACCTTCCCGGTGAAGCTCGGCGCATGGGCCGGTGCCTCCGCGCGTCGCACGGCCTCCTCGCCGCGCTCTCCGACATCACGCATGGCCTCTTCGGTGCGCTCTCCGGCTCGCTCCGAAGCTTCTCCCGGTGTCCTCGCCTGCTCCCGTCCCTCGCGCCGCTCGCAGCCGCTCACGAGGAGCAGCGCGGCCGTGCCCGCGGACACCCACCACACGCTCTTCGACAGGGTCTCCTCCCTCCTTCGGGCTTCGGGTGACAGCCCAGAAGGTCAGGAGCGGGTGGCGGGCTGCCAACCCGAGCCCGCACGGCCGTTCGCCGGGGTTGCG
Source organism: Myxococcaceae bacterium (assembly GCA_022616315.1). Lineage (GTDB taxonomy): Bacteria > Myxococcota > Myxococcia > Myxococcales > Myxococcaceae > JAKEEX01. Next base: position 5,571 of record JAKEEX010000378.1, on the reverse strand, counting down.
GGGGAGTAGGCGCCCGAGCGCGTCAGGGTTTTCCGCCCGCGTCCGCGGCTCCCGCCGGTGCCGTCACGCTCCCCGCCACGGGGAAGTAGCCCACCTGCGTGACGACCTGCTGGCCCTCGGGAGAGAGGGAGAAGCGGATGAAGGCGTCGGCCAGGCCCGCGGGGGGACGGCGCAGGTAGAAGTAGAGGTTGCGCGAGAGCGGGTACTGGCCGCTCTGGATGGCCTCCGCGGAGGGGGGCACCGGCTGCCCGTCCTTGCCCTTCACCTTCAGCTCCTTGATGCCCTTCGCGTAGGCCGCGCCGCCGTAGCCGATGCCGAACCGCTCCTTGGCGACCGCGTTCACCACCGCGGCGGTGCCCGGCAGCGTCTGCGCCCGCTCGGTGAAGTCACCACCGCCGAGCACCTCGTCCTTCACGAAGACGTAGGTGCCCGAGGAGTTCTCGCGGCTGTAGATGACGATGGGCGCGTCCGGGCCTCCCACGTCCTTCCAGTTGGCGATGTCACCCGTGTAGATGCCCTTGAGCTGCTCGATGCTGAGCGCGTCCACCGGGTTGGCCTCGTTGACGTAGAAGGTGACGCCGTCCTTCGCCACGGCGACCTCCACCGGGCCGCTGGGCGAGAGCTGCTTGACGCGCTGGCTCTCGGCGTCCTTGATGGGGCGGCTGGACATCGCAATCTCCGTCGTGCCGTTGATGAGCGCGGCGAAGCCCGTGCCGGAGCCGCCGCCGGTCACCTGCACCTTGGCGGCGGGGTTCCGCTTCATGAACTCCTCCGCCCAGCGCTGGCCGAGGATGACCATGGTGTCCGAGCCCTTCACCGTCAGCGCGGTCTGCGGGCCGGTGAGCGCACCCGTCGCGGCGCCCGCGTCACCGGCCGCGGCGGGGGTGGGCTTCTGGCATGCGGCGGATCCGAACAGCGCGAGGATGAAGAGGGGGGAGAGCGTCTTTCTCATGGCAGCACCTGTGGGCCTTGGGGTGGGCCGGAAGCGGAGGCGGTGTGCAATCAAGCCTGTCCCGCCGCCGCGGTCCAGCGAGTCGTGGCAAGGTGCCTCGACGGGCTCGTGACGCTCGGGTGATTTCCCGGAGGCGGAATGTGCGAGGGCTCCCACCGGCCGGGCGGGTGAAGCCATGGTGATGCGGAGCGCGCGCATCGCCGTGGGGGTGCTGCTGGGCGTGGTGCTGGGGGTCTCGCTCGTGGGGCTGGACTTCCTGCCGGGCCTGTCGCTCGTGGCGCGCGCTTCGGGGATGCAGGGTGCGTGGGCCGAGTCCCTCGCCGGCTGGAGGACAGGCCCCTTCGAGGTGTCCGACGTGATGGTCTCGTCACGGCACGGGCCCATGCGTGCCCGCGTGTACCGTCCCCGGCAGCCGAAGGGACACCCGCTCCTGTTGACGACCGGTGTGCACGCCGCAGGCATCGACGAGCCGCGACTGGTGAAGCTCGCGGGGGACCTCGCCGCCGGGGGGCTCGTGGTGGTGACGCCCGAGCCTCCCGAGCTCGTGCGCTACCAGCTCTCCCCCACCGTCCCCGACCGGCTCGAGGACGCCGCCCTGTGGCTGCTGACACAGCCGGAGCTCGCGCCCGGTGGGAAGGTGGGCCTGATGGGCATCAGCTTCTCGGGAGGGCTCTCGGTCGTGGCCGCCGGGAGGCCCGCGCTTCGCGAGAAGGTGGCCTACGTCCTGTCGCTCGGGGGCCACGGAGAGCTGACCCGCGTGCTCACCTTCCTCTGCACCGGAGTCCAGCCGGACGGCGAGCGACGGCGACCCCACGACTACGGCGTGGCGGTGTTGCTGCTCAACGTGGCGGACCGGCTCGTGCCGGGGGAGCAGGTGGAGCCGCTGCGTGACGGCATCCGGACGTTCCTGCGTGCCTCGAACCTCACGCTGGAGGACCCGCGCCGCGCGGAGGAGACGTTCCAGGAGGCGCGGCGGCTGGAGACGCGGCTCTCCCCGCCGGCGTCCACGCTGCTGGGCATGGTGAACTCACGGGACGTGGCCTCGCTCGGGCCCCTGCTGCTTCCGCACATGCCGGTGCTCGCCGCGGACCCTTCGCTCTCCCCGGAGCACTCGCCGCCGCCGAGCGCGCCCGTGTACCTGCTGCACGGGGTGGCCGACTCCGTCATCCCCGCAATCGAGTCCGAGCTGCTGGCCGGAGCGCTACGCCCGCACACCGAGGTGCATCACCTCGCCACGCCCCTCATCAGCCACGCCGAGGCCAACGGCGAGGTGAGCCCCGTCGAGCTCTACCGACTCGCTGCCTTCTGGTCACGGCTGCTCGACGCGTCCGCTCACTGACTTCGAAGCGCCGCGCCCCCGAGTGCCCAGCGCAGGAAGCGGCGCAGACGGGAGGATGGCGCGTCGGTGGCCTCGACCGCGACGGCCTCTTCGGGTGCGGCCGCTGCCGGCTGGGACGGGGACGCGGGGAAGCGCGCGAGGAGCTCCTCGCCACGCGCAGGACGCTCGGCCGTCCCGACGATGACGCGGACGCAGAGCGCACCGCGAACCGGTGAGTGGAGCGCCCGGGCACCCCGCTCTGCGAGAGAGAAGACCGTGCCGTGCTGCGTGGACGGTGGGACCTGGAGGGGCAGCCCCTCCTCGAGTGCGGGCACGTTCAGGGTGGTGCCGGTGCGGGCGCGCTCGGGGGAGATGACCACCTCGCAGAAGAGGTCGGTCCCCTTTCGCACCAGCATGGGATGCGGCATGACGTCGCAGACGATGTAGAGGTCCCCGCGGGGGCCTCCGCCGCGCCCCGGCTCGCCCAGGCCGCGCAGTCGCAGGCGCGCACCGCGGTCCACGCCGCCCGGCACCTGCACCTCGATGTCACGGTGACCGCGCACCACACCCTTGCCCGCGCACGCGGTGCAGGGCACGGGTGGGGCGGAGGTGTCCGCGCAGCGCTCGCAAGGCGTGTGGAACGGGATGCGCGGGCGAACCAGGGTGCCCAGCGCCGCCTCCTGCAGCGAGAGCCGCAGATGGAAGACCGAGTCCTTTCCCCGCACTGCCGTCATGCCCTTCACTCCAGCGCCAGTCGCGCGCAGCTGCCCTCCCACCCGCCGGGCGGCGGCGGACTATGCCATGAACAGGGGCTGCGGGGTGCTCGCCCGCCAGGGCAGGAGGCGGGCCCTGGGAGCCCCCGCCCGCGCCGAGGGCCCACGCTCCCCGGAATCCGGAGTGCGGCCAATGTTCCGGACATGGGCCAGACATCGCGACATCCGCGTGGGCTGCTGACGTGCTGCTGCGCGCTGATCGTGGGCCTTGCGCTTCCGGTGGGGGCGGTGGAGCTGCGGTATCCCGAGCCGGATGTCGCACGCACCCTGCAGGTGAGCACACCCGATGGACGGCGGCTGGGTGAAGGCACGCTGACGCAGTGGACGGAGGGAGAGCGGCTCCACGTGCTGCTCACGTACCGCTTCGAGGACGGACGGCGCGTCGAGGAGCAGGCGGTGTTCCGCCAGCAGCCGGAGCTCGTCCAGGAGAGCTGGACGTGGATGGAGCAGCGCGGTGAGCGCACCACGCGCCAGTACGCCATCGACTTCGAGAGCGGGAAGGCCACGGGCATCCAGCGCACCGGAAAGCAGGAGCGCCGCTACAGCGAGACGCTGAAGGTGGAGCCGGGCCGCACCTTCGCGGGGGTGGGCATGGTGCTGGCAGCGAAGAACCTGCTTCCGGAGCTGCGGCAGGGACGGGAGGTGGCGCTGCACGCGCTCGCCGCCATCCCCAGGCCGCGCCGGGTGAAGGTGACGCTGTCGCAGAAGGGGAGCGAGCGTCTCGTCCGCGAGGGCCGGATACTCACCGCGGACCGCATCGTCGTGCATCCCGAGATCGGCGTCGCGGGGCTGGTGGTGAAGGCGCCGGACATCGAGCTCTACTTCGCCGGTGCGGAGCCCCCCGTGATGCTGGGCGGCGAGGCACCGCTGCTCGAGCCGGGGGACCCCGTGGTGCGCACGGAGGTGCTCCCGCGGCAGCGCGCACCCGCGGCGGCGCGGGAGGGGCCACAGGAGGGGGGTCGGTAGTTCACGCAGGTGTGCAGAAGTGGGGAGCAGCCCTTGTCCCCGAGCCTTCGCGGAGCGAGAGTCCCGGACATGGGCTACCTCGTGCTCGTTGTGTTCGTCGCGGGTGTGTTGTGGTTCGGAGTCAGCGCGATGCGCGGAGTCCGACGACGTGCGCTCCCGCCCCACGGGGGGACCCGGGTGCGCGCCAGGAATCCGCGTCGGGCGCGCCGCTGAGGTGGCGTGAGCCACGGGGGTGATTCCGATGGGCCATATCGCGATTCATGGCTTCGGGCGTATCGGGCGCACGGCGATGCGCATAGGGCTGGAGCGCAAGCTCTTCACGCCGACGGCCATCTCCGACATCAAGGATGTGCCGACGCTGGCGGCACTCTTCTCCGTCGACACCAACTATGGCCGGTGGCCGGAGCCGGTGGAGACGACGAAGACCGGCTTCGTCGTGGGCGGCCGGCAGATTCGCTACTTCGACGCGGCGAAGGAACTGCCCGCCTGGGGTGACCTGGGTGTGGACCTGGTGGTGGATTGCACCGGACGCGCCACGGTGCGCGCTGGTGCGCAGGCGCACCTGGACCGCGGCGCCAAGCGGGTGCTGGTCAGCGCGCCATCCAAGTCGAAGGAGGACTGCGACGCGTTCATCCTGCCCGGCGTCAACCAGGAGACGTATGACCCGGCCAAGCACCGCATCGTGTCCATGGCGAGCTGCACGACCAACGCGCTGGCTCCCGTGGTGAAGGTGGTGCGCGAGCAGTTCGGCATCCAGTACGGCCTCTTCTCCACGGTGCACGCCTACACGAACACGCAGTCGCTCACGGACCAGCCCATGAAGGACCGGCGGGACAGCTGGGCCGCTGCGGAGAACGTCATCCCCTCGTCGTCCGGCGCGGCCAAGGCGCTCGCGTTCGTGTGGCCGGGGCTCAAGATTACGGGGAAGGCGTACCGCGTGCCGGTGCGAACGGGCTCCATCGTCGAGCTCAACGTCATCACCGAGAAGCCGGTCACCGTGGATGCGGTCAACGACGCGTTCCGACGGGCGGCTTCCACGGCTCCACTGAAGGGCGTCATGGCCGTGCTGGAGGAGGAGTGGGCCTCCTCCCGCATCGTGGGCGATGGACACTCCTCGCTGGTGGACCTGCCGCTGACCATGGTCCAGGACACCAACTTCCTGTCGGTGGCGGCCTGGTACGACAACGAGTACGGCTACACGTCACGCCTCGCGGAGGTGGCGGCGCACCTGGCGAAGTAGGGGCGGTGCTCGCAGTGTGGGACGTCAGTCCCTCACCCACGGCCCTGTGGTGCGCCGCGTGTTGAAGCACTTGAAGCTCTCGAACACCCCGCCGCCCCTGGCTCCCCGCAGCGGTCGCGCCGGAGGCAGAGGATGCTTCTTTGTCGGTGGCGCAGCCTTCCGACCGCGTCACTTGCTGTCGTACTCGTCGTGGCGGCGGTACCAGAAGCCACCTCGGAGGACACCAAGTCCTCGCACCAGCGTCTCGTTGCGCCCGCGTGGCGCGCGGTCCAGCCACTGGTACATGCCCCAGAGGGCGTCCAGCCCACGCGTGTACGCCGAG
>JAKEEX010000377.1 GCA_022616315.1 Myxococcaceae bacterium | reverse complement strand
GGCCAAAGAACATGTGCTCGTCACCTGCCGGAGCGGCCGGGAAGTCCGGCGTGCGCCCCCCGTGGGAGAAAGCCCCGGGACGGGCACGCCTGGTTGCCCTTCAAGCGCACCCGACTGGAGCGAATCCTATAACACGCCCCCTTCCCGCCGGCGTTTCTCGCAGGACAAGGTGGAGGGGGACGTTGTCTCCTACAAGGGCCCGCGCGGTTTCGCACGGCCGGTTTGCCCGGCCGCCGGGCGACAGGGCCTCCCGGGGAGACTTCCCCTCACTCCGTCCCGCTCCCAGGGGGAGCGGGGAGCGCGAGGTCCGCCCGCTTCGAACGTCGCCGTCGCCGTCGCCGTCGCCGTCGCCGTCGCCGTCAACGTCAACGACCACGTCAACGTCAACGTCAACGTCAACGTGGACGTCAACGTGGTCGTGGTCGTGGTCGTGGACGTGAACGGCGACGTGGTCGTGGACGGCGACACAGGGGCCGCTCGCCCCCACCCGCCTCCGCCGTCCACCGCCCCCTTAAGCGGATTCCTTCTTCGGCTCCGCGTCCTTCTCGTTCGCGTAGAGCACGACCGGCTCGCTCTTCTTGAGGATGACCTCCTCGGAGATGAGCACCTCGCGGGCGGTCTTGCGGGACGGAATCTCGTACATCACGTCCAGCATGGCGCTCTCCAGAATGGAGCGCAGTCCGCGCGCACCCGCCTTGCGGCGGATGGCCTCGGACGCAACGGCCCTGAGCGCCCCGTCGGTGAACTTGAGGCTCACGCCGTCCAGCTCGAAGAGCTTCTTGTACTGCTTGGTGAGCGCGTTCTTCGGCTGCACCAGGATGCTGACGAGGGACCCCTCGTCCAGCTCCTCCAGCGCGGTGATGATGGGCAGGCGGCCGATGAACTCGGGGATCATCCCGAACTTCAGCAGGTCCTCCGGCTCCACGTGGCGGAGCAGCTCGCTGAGGTTGCGCTCCTTCTTGGACTGGATGTCCGCGCCGAAGCCGAGGCTCTTTCCACCGAGGCGCCTCTCGATGACCTGCTCGAGACCGCCGAAGGCGCCACCGCAGATGAAGAGGATGTTGGTGGTGTCCACCTGCAGGAACTCCTGCTGGGGATGCTTGCGGCCACCCTTGGGCGGCACGTTGGCCACCGTGCCCTCGATGATCTTCAGGAGCGCCTGCTGCACGCCCTCACCGGACACGTCCCGGGTGATGGAGGGGTTCTCGCTCTTGCGCGCAATCTTGTCGATCTCGTCGATGTAGACGATGCCCCGCTGCGCCCGCTCGATGTCGTGGTCCGCGGCCTGCAGCAGGTTGACGATGATGTTCTCCACGTCCTCGCCCACGTAGCCCGCCTCGGTGAGGCAGGTGGCGTCCGCGATGGTGAAGGGGACGTTGAGGATGCGGGCGAGCGTCTGGGCGAGCAGCGTCTTGCCGCTCCCGGTGGGGCCGAGGAGCAGGATGTTGCTCTTCTGCAGCTCCACGTCGTCCATCTGCACCTTGGACTCGATGCGCTTGTAGTGGTTGTGGACCGCCACCGCGAGCGTCTTCTTGGCGCGCTCCTGGCCAATGACGTACTCGTCCAGGATGGCCTTGATCTCGCTGGGCCGCGGGATGCGCAGCTTGGTGTCCTTGGACTCCTCGCGGTCGATCTCCTCGGCGATGATGTCGTTGCACAGGCCGATGCACTCGTCGCAGATGTAGACCGTGGGCCCGGCGATGAGCTTCTTCACCTCCTTCTGCGACTTGCCGCAGAAGGAGCAGCAAAGGCTCTGGTTGTCCCGCTTCTCCACGTTCTTGCCCGCCATGTCCGTTTTCTCTCTCGCCTCGAGCCTTCCGCCTGCCTGCCCGTGCAACTGCTCGCCAATGTAGTCAGCGGGCGTCTGCACCGTCCACGTGGACACCGCGCTACTTAACAAGCGTGTCCGACACCCGCAGAGACGAAAAAAGGCCGGAGGCGAGCGGGATGTTCCCCCACGTCCTTCGGCCTGATCCCTCCGGGTGCACCTCGTCCGCCTACCTGGCGGGCTCCCGGGCGAGCGGGGGGATGGGTCCCTTGCGCTGCGACACCACCTCGTCGATGAGGCCGTAGGCCTTCGCCTCGCCCGCGCCCATGAAGTAATCGCGGTCCGTGTCCTTCTCCACGCGCTCCACCGTCTGGCCGGTGTGCTTGACGATGATCTCGTTGAGCTTGGCCTTCATGCGCAGGATCTCCTTGGCCTGGATCTCGATGTCCGTGGCCTGCCCGCGCGCGCCGCCGAGCGGCTGGTGGATCATGATGCGGCTGTTGGGGAGCGCGAAGCGCTTGCCCTTCGCGCCCGCCAGGAGGAGCACCGCGCCCATGGAGGCCGCCTGTCCCACGCAGATGGTGGACACGTTGGGCTTGACGTACTGCATGGTGTCGTAGATGGCGAGCCCCGCCGTCACCGAGCCGCCGGGCGAGTTGACGTAGAGTTTGATGTCCTTGTCCGGGTCCTCGGACTCGAGGAACAGGAGCTGCGCGACGATGACGTTGGCCACGTCGTCGTCGATCTCCGTCCCCAGCATCACGATGCGGTCCTTCAGGAGCCGGCTGTAGATGTCGTAGGACCGCTCGCCGCGGTGGGTCTGCTCGATGACGTAGGGGACCGGAAGGTAGGGCATCGCTGGACCTCGCTCGGGGGGTGACGGGTTCAGGAATACTTCGCGCGGGACTTCAGGAATTCAACCGTCTTTTCTTCGCGCAGGCGCAGGGCCAACGACTCGCGCTGGTCCGGGTTGCCGAAGTTGCGGCGCACCGCCGCTCCCTGCGGCCCGGCCTCCTGGGCCATGGACTCGATGCGGGCGTCCACGTCCACGTCGGAGGCCTGGATCTTCTCCTTGAGGGCAATGGCCTCCAGGAGCAGCGTGCCCCTCACCTCCTGCTCGGCGCGCGGCTTGAGCTCCCCGCGCAGGGCGCCGAAGTCCAGGTTCAGCCGCCGCACGTCGATGCCGCTGCGCATCATGTTGCGCAGGGCCCCCTCCAGCATCATGTCCACCGCGCGCTCCACCATGGCGCGGGGCACCTCGAAGGGGTTGCGCTCGATGAGGGCCTTGAAGAGCGCGTCGCGCTCGCCCACCTCGGCCTCGCTCTTCGCGGCGCGCTCCAGGTCCGCTCGCACCTTGCCGCGCAGCTCCTCGAGGCCCTGGGCGATGCCGGTGTCCTTGGCGAAGTCGTCGTTCAGCTCCGGCTCGACGCGGCGCTTGAGGTCGCGGACGGTGATCTTGAAGTGTGCGGTCCTCCCCTTGACCTCCTCCACCTGGTAGTCCGGCGGGAAGGCGTAGTCGAGCTCGCGGGTGTCGCCCACCTTCGCGCCCTCGAGCGCGGCGATCCGGGACTCCACGAGCTCGCCCGGGGCCACCTCCACCACCACGCCCTCGCGCTGGCTGCCGGGGAAGGGCTTGCCGTCCACGGTGGCGTCGAAGTCGATGGTGACGAGGTCCTCCGTGGTCGCGGTGTCACGGCCCTGCACCGGCTCCACGTTGGCGAAGCGCTGGCGCATCTGCTCGAGCTGCTCGGCCACCTTCGCGTCGTCCACCGTGACGTCCCTCTTCGGGAGCGGGAGGCCGTCGTAGTCCTTCGGGTCCAGCGTGGGCTTCACCTCCACCCGCGCCTCGAAGGTGAAGGGGGCCTGCGGCACGAGCTTGCCCGGCATCACCTGCGGCTGGCTCACCACGTCCACGTTCTTCTCGCGCACGGCCTCGAGGTAGGCGCTCTGGATGACGCGCCCGGCGACCTCGTCCTCGATCTGCTCGCGGAAGCGGGCCTCGAGGATGCGCCGCGGCACCTTGCCCGGACGGAAGCCCGGGATCTTCACCTGGCGGCCCAGCGCCGCGTACGCGCGGTCCAGCTCCTCCGCCACACGGCTCTGCTCGACCTCGATGGAGAGCTTGCGCTCGATGGACGAGAGCTCTTCGACGTTGACCTTCATGGCTCCTCACGGCCCCGCGTGGCTCACGGGGGGATAACAACGGGGGGTCGGGCGCGGAATGGGCGAGGAGGGACTCGAACCCTCACACCGTGCGGTACCAGATCCTAAGTCTGGCGCGTCTACCAGTTCCGCCACTCGCCCGTACGGACAACGCCTCCCTGGAAATAAAAAAACCGGGGTTCCTGCAAGAGGAAGCCCCGGATGAGAGCGGAGGGAATCGAACCCACAACCTATGGATTAAGAGTCCATTGCTCTGCCAGTTGAGCTACGCTCCCGAACGGCCGGCAAAGACGGCGCGGCTTTTAGGGTGCCCCGCCCCCTCTGTCAACGAACTTGTGGCCGGGCCTCCCCGATTTCAGGCCCTCCGAGGCGCCGTTCGCCGAGGCGCTCCACGGGTGCAGCCGGCCGGCCAGCCCCCTGCCGCCCGCTCCCCCCCCCGCCAGACACCTCGCGCCTCCGAAAAAGACGGTACCCACGGAGCGTGATTCCTGAAAATATGTTCAGGCTTCGAGCCCCGTTCGCGGGAGCGGGAGAGCGCCCTTGGCACTGACGGATGAGCAGAAGGTGCTGCGCCGGCGCGGCATCGGTGGGTCCGAGATCGGCGCGGTGGCGGGCCTGAGCCCGTACGCGACGCCGCTGGACGTGTGGCGCGCGAAGGTGGAGGGCACCTCGGTGCCCGAGACCACGGCCATGCGCCGGGGGCGGCTGCTCGAGCCGGCGGTGGCGGAGTGGTACGCGGAGGAGACCGGTGCCTCCCTGCGCTCCGTGGGGACGCTGCAGCACCCCACCCGTCCCATCGCGCTCGCGACCCCGGACCGGCTCGCGTCCCTGCGTGGCGAGGACCGGGTGCTCGAGATCAAGACGTCCGGGCTGCGCGCGGCGGAGCGGTGGGGCCGCCCGGGCACCGACGAGGTGCCGCCGCACTACCTGGCCCAGGTGGCGTGGGAGATGGCCGTCACGGGACTTCCGCAGGCGGACCTCGCGGTGCTGATTGCGGGAGAGGACTTCCGCGTCTACCACTTCGAGCGCGACGTGGAGCTCGAGGGCTACCTCTTCGAGCTCGCCGAGCGCTTCTGGGTGGACCATGTGGAGGCGAGGCGTCCTCCCGCGCTCGATGGCAGCGAGGCCGCGCGGCGCTGGCTCCACGAGCGCTACCCGGTGGAGCGCGGGCCCGTTCGCGCCGCCGGCCCCGAGGCGGAGCGCTGGGCCGACGTGCTGCGCGAGGCCACCGCGCGCGCCGGGGCGGAGGACCTGCGCGCGGAGGAGGCGAAGAACCACCTCAAGGCCCTCATCGGTGACGCCGAGGGGCTGGTGGGCCGCTTCGGCACGGTGCGCTGGACGCGCTCCCGTCCGGGCACGCGCACGGACTGGGAGGCGGTGGCGCGCTCCCTGGGCGCCGGCGAGGAGCTCGTCAGGGCCCACACGACTGTAGTCCCCGGGCCGAGGGTCTTTCGGCCGAGCTGGAAGGAATGAGCACAAAAGGTATGGACGAGAGCACGAAGACAGAGACCAGCACGACGCAGCACGCGGTGTGGACGCACGAGCGCATGGACCTGGTGCGCAGGACGGTGTGTCCCCCCGGCCTCACCGACGACGAGTTCGCCCTCTTCATCGAGCAGTGCAAGCGCAGCGGGTTGGATCCGCTGCTCAAGGAGGCCTTCTGCGTGCCCCGGCGGCAGAACGTGGGCAACCGCGAGCGGCCGCACTGGGTGACGCGGCACGAGTTCCAGCCCTCGGAGACGGGGATGCTGGCGCGGGCGGAGCGCTTCCCGGACTTCCGCGGCGTGCAGGCCAGCGCCGTGTTCGCGGAGGACGAGATCCTCATCGACCAGGGCAAGGGGGAGGTCACGCACCGCTTCAACCCCACGCGCCGCAAGGGCCCCATCGTGGGCGCGTGGTCGCGCGTGGTGCGCGAGAACAAGCTGCCCATCGTCGTGTGGCTGGACTTCGAGGGCTACGCCCAGTCCACCCCGCTGTGGGCGAAGATCCCCACCACCATGATCGAGAAGTGCGCGCGCGTGGCGGTGCTCCGCAAGGCCTACCCCGAGGCCTTCGGCGGCCTGTACATCCGCGAGGAGATGCCGGCCGAGGAGTTCGCCGAGGCACCCGCGTCGCAGCCGCAAGCAGAGTCGGGAGGCTCTCGCACGCAGCAGACCAAAAGCGAGCTCGCAAGAGCCCTGGCCCGCATGGGCTCCGCCGCCCCGCGGAAGCAGGACGTGGTGGAGGAGGCGCCTCAAGGCGCCGTGGTAGCGGCGGACCCGGTGACGAAGGCCCACGAGCCCGCGCCCTTGGTGATGCTCGGCTTCGGACCCAACAAGGGGCGGCCCCTCACCGAGCTCTCGGACGACGAGCTGTCCGACGCGGTGGACCTCGCGCACGAGAAGCTCGCGGAGTCCCCGAAGGCGCGCTGGGCCAGGGCGATGCAGGAGAACCTGGCTGCCATCGAGGCCGAGGTGGAGGTGCGCGCCAGGAGGGACTCGAACCCCCGACCCTCGGCTTCGAAGGCCGATGCTCTATCCAGCTGAGCTACTGGCGCATCGGACCGGATGCGGATGGGCGACCAACCGGAGTTGAACCGGTAACCCCTGGAGTCACAGTCCAGTGCTCTAACCAATTGAGCTATGGTCGCCGTGCTGCGTGCTGCGGTGCGGCTACTACCCGAGAACCCCCCTTGCTTCAAGGGTTCCCGGAGTGGGGATGCGCGCCAGGCGGGACTCGAACCCACGACCCTCGGCTTAGAAGGCCGATGCTCTATCCAGCTGAGCTACTGGCACACACTCGTACTGCGATGTCGGGGCGAGAGGATTCGAACCTCCGACCCCCTGCGCCCAAGGCAGGTGCGCTACCAGGCTGCGCTACGCCCCGAAATCCGGGCCCCTACATCCCCCATTTGCCCGGGAGGTGCAAGGGAACCGATGCCGGAGGGACGAGCCGCTCGAGGTGTGGGCGCATGCGCTCGAGGGCCATCCCGCGGTGGCTGACCTGCTGCTTCTCCTCCACGGAGAGCTGGGCCATGGTCCGCCCCAGCCCCGGTACGTAGAACACAGGGTCATAGCCGAACCCTCCCTGCCCGACCGGGGCAGGGAGGATGTGGCCACGGCATTCGCCCTCCACCTCGGCGAGCACGCCGTCCGGCGCCGCGAGGCAGAGCGCGCAGCGGAACGCCGCGCCACGGTGCGCCTCGTCCACCCCGGCGAGCTCGGCGAGCAGCTTGTTGATGCGGGCGCGGTCGTCCCCCGGTGCATAGCGCGCGGAGAGGACCCCTGGCGCCCCACCGAGCGCGTCCACGCACAGGCCCGAGTCGTCCGCGAGCGCCAGGAGCCCGGTGGCCCGCGCGTACCCGAGCGCCTTCTTGCGCGCGTTCTCCACGAAGGTGGCGCCGTCCTCCACCACCTCCGGCAGGGGGCCCACGTCCGCTAGCGACACCACCTCGAGCGGAAGTCCGGCCACCAGGGCGCGCAGCTCGCGGAGCTTTCCGGCGCTCGTGGTGGCGAAGAGCAGCCGCCTCACCCCAGCACCCTCGCTTGCGCCTCCACGAGCTTCGCGATGGCCGCCTGGCCCGCGTCCACCATGGCGTCCATCTGCGCGCGGGTGAAGGTCTTCTGCTCCGCCGTCCCCTGCACCTCCACCAGCGTGCCGTCGCCGCAGCCCACCAGGTTCATGTCCACCTCGGCGGTGGAGTCCTCGTCGTAGTCCAGGTCCACGAGCACCTGGCCCTTCACCACGCCCACGGACACGGCGGCCACGGGCGTGAGCAGCGGAAGCTTCGAGATGGAGCCCTGCGCCTTGAGCTTCTGCAGGGCGAGCCCGAGCGCGACGTACGCCCCCGTGATGGCGGCCGTGCGCGTGCCCCCGTCCGCCTGCAGCACGTCGCAGTCCAGCGTGAGGGTACGCGCACCGAGCTTGTCCAGGTTCACCGCGGCGCGGAGCGCGCGCCCGATGAGGCGCTGGATCTCCTGCGTGCGCCCGGACTGCTTGCCCTTGGCGGCCTCGCGCTGGGAGCGCGTGTGCGTGGCGCGCGGGAGCATTCCGTACTCGGCGGTCACCCAGCCGACGCCCTTGCCCACCAGGTGCGGCGGCACGCGGTCCTCCACCGAACACGTCACCAGCACGCGCGTGTGTCCGAACTCCACCTGCACGCTCCCCTCGGCGTAGCGGGTGACGTGCGGGGTGAGGACGACGGGCCGCATGTCGAGCGGGCCACGGTTGAACGAGCGCATGGGTGGGGAGGCCTCCGGGGGGCGTGAGAGGGCGCCCCTCCTAGCCCATTTCGTCCGCGCGGGACACCGGCTCCCTAGGGTCAGGGCGCGCCGGGGGACACCACCCGCTGGCCCCGGGACTCTCGCGCGGCCACCTCCGCCATGAAGGCCTTCACCCCCTCGGCAATGGCGCCCGCGAGCGAGGCCTGGTAGCGCGGGTCCTTCAGGCGCAGGCCCTCTGTCGGGTGGGAGATGAAGCCCACCTCCACGAGGATGGCCGGGGCGTCCACTCCGGTCAGCACGGTGAAGGGCGCCTGCTGCACCCCGCGGTCCAGAGCGCCCGTGGCCTTCACGAGCCGCTGGTGCACCGCGTACGCAAGGCGCGAGGAGTCCGCGTGGGCCCCCTGCCGCTGCAGGTCCGCGAGGATGAAGCCCAGCGTGTCGTCCGCCTTGCGCTGCGCTCCACCGCGGGCCTCCCCGTTCTCCTGCGCGGCGGTCCTGCGCGCGTCCTCGCCGCTCGCGCTGGCGGACAGGAAGTAGGTCTCGATGCCCTGCGTCCTCGCGCGCTGGCGCCGCGTGGGCATGGAGTTGGCGTGCAGGGAGATGAAGAGGTCCACGCGGCGGGCGTTGGCCCTCGCCACGCGGTCCGCGAGCTCCACGTGGGTGTCGTCCTCGCGCGTGAGCGTCACCTCCGCGGCGCCCGCGAGCGCGTCCTTCAGGCGCAGGGCGAGCTGCAGGGCGAGGTCCTTCTCGTCCAGGCCCAATCCCGCCGCGCCCTCCTGGGCGCCGCCATGACCCGGGTCGATGACCACGCGGGGGGCAGCACCCGCCGGCGCAGCGAGCAGCAGGCAGAGGAGGACGGAGCGCAGGAGCGGCATCGTGGGGAGCGGGAGGGTACGGGGGCGTTCTACGCCACGGCGACGCCCTACTCCACGGTGACGCCGGGGCGGCCCTTCGCCACCTCGCCCACCGCGGACGCCTGCACGCCCGCGCGCTCGAGCGCCAGGAGGGCCTTCGAAGCCTGGCGGAGCGGCACCGCGGCGAGCAGGCCGCCATTGGTCTGGGCGTCCGCGAGCACCAGCCGGATGTCCTCCGGCAGCTCTGCGGGGAAGCGCACCCGCTTCGCCACGTGCTCGAGGTTGGACCGCGTCCCTCCGGGCACCACGCCCTTCGCGGCGAGCGCCGGCACGCCCTCGATGAGCGGGACGCGCTCGAGGAACAGGTGCGCGCGGGTGCCCGAGCCCACCATCATCTCCAGGAGGTGCCCGAGCAGCCCGTAGCCCGTGATGTCCGTGAGCGCGTGGACGCGGAAGGCCCCCGAGGCGAAGACCTCGCCGGCGCGGCGGTTCAGCGCGGACATCACCTCCACCACGCGGCGCGTGAGCCTCCTGTCCGCGAGGCCCCGCTTGATGGCGGTGGTGGCAATCCCGCTGCCGATGGGCTTGGTGAGCAGCAGCACGTCGCCGGGGCGGGCGCCCGCGTTGGTGAGCACCTTCTTCGGGTGGACGAGGCCCGTCACCGCGAGCCCGTACTTCGGCTCGGGGTCCGTCACCGAGTGGCCACCGAGGATGGGGATGCCGGCCTCCGCCGCCTTGTCGTGGCCGCCCGCGAGGATGGCCTGCAGCGTCTTGAGCGGCAGCTCTCGCGGGAAGCCCACGAGGTTGAGCGCGAAGAGGGGCCGCGCGCCCATGGCGTAGATGTCCGAGAGCGCGTTGGCCGCGGCGATGGCGCCGTACTGGTACGGGTCGTCCACCACGGGCGGGAAGAAGTCCACCGTCTGCACCACCGCCTCGCGGGCGTTGAGGCGGTAGACGGCCGCGTCGTCACCGGTGGCAAAGCCCACCAGCGCCGCGGGGTCCGGCACGGTCTTCAGGTGGCGCAGGACCTGCGCCAGGTCTGCGGCGGGCAGCTTCGCCGCTCAACCCGCGCAGTGACTGAGCTCGGTCAGCCGCGGGTGCGTGGACTTGGGGTCGGCCATGGTGGACCTCAGGCGGGGTTCACGAAGCCCTTCCTCATCAGCTCGAGGAGGGCCTGTGCGGTGAGGACGTCGTCCTTCTCGGAGAGGTCCAGGACGCCGCGGAGCGTGCCCTGGTTGTGCACGAGCTGGAGCACGTCCAGCTGCTCCGGGGTGAGGCTGCGCAGCGGGGATGGGAAGGGATGCGCCAGTGCGATGGGCGCCTCCGGCGGAGGCAGCTCCCTCTCCATCCGCCGGTACTCGTCCAGGAGCCGGAGCGCGTCCATGAGGAGCGCCTCGGTGGAGCTGTCCAGCTCCACCATGAACTCCTGCGTGTCCGGCGGCTGCAGCTCGAAGTCCCCGCGCTCCCACGTGACGATGCGGTTGAAGCTCTTCTGGGGACCGAGCTCGTGGTTGTCGTCGATGACCGCGTAGTAGACGCGGCCCTGGCGCAGGTAGACCCTGCCCTCCTGGGTGCCCTTGACCACCAGCACGCCGTTCTTCTTGGACGTGTGGAAGAGCTGCAGGAGGTCCGGCAGCGGAATCTCCTCGATCTTGCCGGTCATGGACGACGACTTGGTCATCCCCTTGGCGGCCCGGACCGCGGCCTCCTCGAGGCGCGCCTTGGCGAGCGTCTCGTCCACCTGGTGGATGCCCGAGCCCGCGTTGACGAGCTTGAGGATGGACGTCCCGATGAGGATGCGGTCCCCCTCCTTCAGACGGGCCTGGGTGATCTTCTCACCGTTGACGAAGGTGCCGTTGGTGGAGCCGAGGTCCTCGATGGACACCCCACCACCCGACACGACGATCTTCGCGTGCTTGCGGCTCACCATGTCCTCGACGAGCACCATGTCGAGGTCCGGCGAGCGTCCGATGACGATCTGTCTCTCGCCCTTCAGCGGGAACTCGCCACCCTGGTACTTGCCGCTGATGAACTTCAGCGCGTAGCTCTTGCCCATGAGGGCGGACGTGGATGCGCTCACGGCTTCGCGGCCTCACGCTTGACGTAGGAATTCATGGCCCACCGCCCCCCTCGCTCTCGGCGCTCTCGCCGCGGGCGAGCCTCAGGTACATCTCCGCGCTCTTGTTGCCGGGGCTGCGCTGCAGCACGTCCTCCCACACCCGGACGGCCTCCTCTCGGCGCCCCGCCGAGGAGAGCGCGATGCCGTAGTGGACGCGCCCCTGCACGAACTGCGGCGCCAGCTCGATGATGCGCACGTACTCCTCGAGCGCGGCCTCGTGGTCGCCCGCGTCGCGGCAGGCGTCCGCGAGCTTGAGGCGGATGTCCACGAAGCGGGGGCAGAGCGCCAGCGCGCGGCGGTACTCCTCGCGCGCCTCGGTGAGCATGCCGCTCGAGGCGTACACGTCGCCGATGTCGGCGTACATGTTGGCGATCTTCCCGGCGACGAAGGGGTCCATCTTCCCGGGTGCGCTGCGCTGACGGGCGAGCGCGGCCTGGTAGACCTCGCGGGCCTCCCGGTACTTCCCCATGTCGTTGTAGATGACGGCGAGGTTGAGCGCGGCGTCGGTGTAGCCGGAGTTGATGCGGAGCGCGGCCTCGAACGAGCGCTGGGCGCGGGCGAACTGGCCCTGGTCGTGAAAGATGACCCCGAGCATGTTGTAGACGTCGGCGAACGACTGGTTCTGCTCGACCACCGCCGTCAGGTATTTCTCCGCCGCCGCGAACTGCTTCTTCTCGAAGTAGCCGCGGCCGAGCGTGAGCTGCTGCTTGAGCGCCTCGTCCATCCCCGTGAGCCCATCCGACTGAGAGTCGAACAAGCCTACATGAGCCCCGGGGAAAAGAAGAGTTTCTGGCCGACCGGCCTCAGGGTGAGGTTGCGCAGGCCCTGCTCCGCCACCGGCCCACCGGGCAACCGGCCTGTCACGCTGTAGCGCTCGGCCACCGCCACCTCCCCCCGCTCCGAGCGCAGGAGCCAGGCCTCGACCTCGTAGCGACGTCCCTCCATCTGGAGGAGACGGTCCAGGGCTGGGTCCGGGCGGGGCCCCCCCTTGCGCAGCGCCTCGAGCGCGGCCCGCTCTCCCCGCTCCAGCGCCTGCCGCCGGGCCTCCAGCGTCGCGACGGCCGCCACGAGCCGGGGGGCGGGGCCCTCCGTGGGGACCCAGTGTCCGTCACGCCATGACATTGGAACGCGCTCGTACCCGAGGGCGCTGACCTCGGTACGCCCAAGCCGGCCCGTGAAGTCGAGCAGCACGACCGCGACCGCCTGGCGCCCCCCCTCCTCCACCTGCACGGTGGTGGGGCCGATGCGCACCTGTCGGGACACGAGGGGAGCGGCGGCTCCGGGGACGTCGAGAGAGAGCCCGTCCGCCTCCGCAGCCTTCAGCTGGGAGAGGATGGCGGCCTCGGGCCCTGCGGCGGCGCCGAGGAGGCGGGGCAGTCCGAGGACCGCCGCTCCCACGCACACCGCCACCGCCACCGCGGTGAGGAGCTGACTGGCCCGGGCCACCGCCAAGGGGCCGCTACCCGCCGAGCATCCGGCGCGCGCGCTCGGCCGCCGGGGAGTTGGGCAGCGTCTCCACGATGCGCTTCAGCGTCTCCTTCGCCTTCTCCGGCTGGGCCAGCTGAACGTACGCGTCGTGGATGCCGAAGAACGCCTGCTCCTCGTAGCCGGAGCCCTGGTAGCGGTCCACGACGTTGCTGAGGCGACCCACCACCGCCTTCCAGCGGCCCCGCTTGGCATAGAACTCCGCCACGTACAGCTCGTGCTCGGCGAGCCGGCGCGTGATGTCCGAGACGAGCTTCTTCGCCTCCTCCAGGTGCTTGCTCCGGGGGTAGGCGCGGACGAAGTCGTTCATCGTGCGCAGCGCGTTCTGCACCTCGGCCTGGTCCTTCTCGCGTGAGCTGGGCACCAGGAAGAAGTCGCTCGGGATCTCCTTGTAGTGCGTCAGCGCCGCGCGGAAGGCCGCGTAGTCCACGCGGTCGGAGCTCGGGTGGAGCTTGACGAAGTTCTGGTAGCGGTCGCGGGCCTCGAGGTACTCGTCGCGCGCGAAGTCAACGTCCGCCAGGCGCAGCTCGGCGCTGACGGCGGCGTTCTCGAAGGGATAGCGGGTGCGCACGTACTCGAAGAAGGCCGAGGCCTCCTCGTAGTTGCGGTTCTCCAGCGCCTCGTTTCCGCGCTTGAGGTTCGCCTCCGCGTCCTTGGCGTAGTCCACCTCGCCGCCCTGGGCGGAGGAGATGGTGGCGCAGCCGAAAGCGAGGGGCAGGAGCAGGAGGGACGACAGGAGACGCAGTCGCATGGGCGCCTTCCTAACGCTCATCCGTGGACGGGTCCATCCCGGAGGAGGACAGGAGGCGGTGGATTTCCTCCTCACCGAACCCCCGTGCGTCGAGCAGCCGGCCGGCCCTGGCGCGCTCCTTCGGGGTGAGCGGCCGTCCGGCCAGGCCCCTCCGCTCGAGGAGCCGCCGACCGTCGGCCAAGGGGTCCACCGCGAGCTCCTCCCCTACCGCCTCCACGGCGCGCCGCGCCTCCTCCTCGGGGATGCCATGGGCGAGCAGGCGCTGGAGGACGCCCCGTGCGCCGAAGCGGCCGCGCTGGAAGAGCGAGCGTGCGCGCTCCGCGGCGAAGCGGGAGTCGTCCAGATAGCGGTCCTCCAGGAGCCGGGCGAGCACCGCGTGCTGAACCGCGGGTGTGAAGCCCCGACGGGTCAGCGCCGTGACGAGCTCCTGACGTGAGCGGTCACGCACGGCAAGCAGCCGGAGCGCCGCGTCGAGCGCGTCCTGCTCCGTGGTGGACCCATGGCGTCTGGCAGCGGGTGGTCGCTCACGTGCACTCATTGCGTGCGGCTCCTCGGGCCCATGCTAACAGGGCCTCCATGCACCCGCTCTTCGCCCGCTTCATGGACTTCCACACTGCACGGAGGACGCTCGCCCTCGAGGCGGAGGGTGCCGGGCTCGCGGCGGAGGAGAGGGCGTACCTTCGCGTGGCTGCTGCGTTCCCGGAGGCACGCGCGGCCCTCCTCGCCGCGAAGGACTCCGAGGCGGACCACCCCGACACGGCCCAGCCGCTCCTGCTCCTTGCCGTGCATACGGCGGCCGGGGCGCTGGAGGAGGATTCGCGGCTCGGACCGGCGCTCGCGCGCGCTCGCGAGGCGCTGGTGCAGGAGGGGGCGACTCCTGCGCAGGTGAGGGAGCTCATCGCCACGCTCCTGCTCGAGGAGGCCTTCGGGTACGAGGACGAGGCGCGCGAGTTCGATGTGGAGTTCGTGCTCGCCTCACTCGGGGAGGTGCCGCAGCTGGCGCGGCTGACGCCCGAGGGGGTCGAGGCGCTGCAGGAGGCGTTCCTCGGAGGGAAGGCGGACCCGGTCCGGCGCGCCGTGGTGGAGGCGCTGGTGGAGCAGGCCTGGGGGGAGGGCCCCGCATTCGTCAACCCCGAGCACATCGAGGCCGCCATCGAGGAGGCACGGGGCGTCGTTGCCGCGCG
>JAKEEX010000043.1 GCA_022616315.1 Myxococcaceae bacterium | reverse complement strand
GACCAGGGCGATTCTCATGGTGGATGCGTTCCTTCCCCGGACGGCCGTCCGGTCCCTCGCGCAGCCGGGGCCTGGACGGCGGCCCGAAGCAGCGCCCAGAGCTGGTCCACGTGGCGCTCCGGCTTCAAGCGCTGCGCCGTGCGCAAGGCCCCCGCGCGCAGGTGCTGGTGGTGTGCGGGCGAGGCGAGTGCCCTGACCACTGCGTCCGCCAGCCCCCGCGCGGACGGCGGACTCCCCGGGGCGAGTTCCCCGGACTCTCCCGGCGAGCACCACTCCCTGACGCCCCCCACGTCGAAGGCCACCGCCGGAAGACCCACGCACGCGGCCTCGAGCCCCACCAGGCCGAACGGCTCGGGCCAGGTGCTCGGTACCGCCAGCAGCTCCGCGCTGCGCATCCATGCCTCCCGCTCGGATGCGCCCACCCAGCCGGTGCAGTGCACCTGGATGCGGTGGCCGCGCGCCCTCGCCTCGATGCGCGGCCGGTCCGGCCCGTCACCGACGAGGCACAAACGCAGGGGCCTCTCCAGCCGCCGGGAGGCGCGGGCCAGCGCCTCGGGCAGCAGCGTGCCCCCCTTGAGCTCCGTCAGGCGCCCGACCATGAGGACCAGGCCGCGCTCCACCGACGCCGCGCGGAGCGTCGCATCCGGCACGGCTTCGGTGAAGAAAGGGAGGCTCAGCACCTGCGCTGGCGAGAGCCCGTGGCGCAGGTACTCCTCGCGCATGTGCTGGCTGCCGACCACCACACGCTGATAGCGGCGCACGAGCTCCAGCCGCCGCGTCTGGGTCCGGAAGAGCCTCCACGCAGTCAGTGGACTCCTCCCGCCACATTGGAAGGGCAGGTAGTGCAGCAGACAGGCGGGACCCAGGACGCGCCTGCAAGGCCGTGGGGTGGGTAGGCCCCAGCGCTTGGTCCCGCTGATGCACGTCCCGCGATAGTCGTGTGCAAAGAGGAGCGCCGGCGCCAGGCCGAGCAGCTGCTCCTCGACATCCGGGTCCTCGAGCCCGTTCTGGAAGAGGACGTCGGGCGCCCAGGCGCGAACCTGTTCCAGCACGCGCGCGGGGGGCTCGCCCTCCAGGGTCCAGCGCGGCACTGTCCCGGGCAGCGAGACGTCGAGGTGCGCCTCGGTCGTCCCTGGCCGGTTGCCGTAGAGCAGCGCCAGCTCCGCCCCGGACGTCCGGAGCCGAGGAAGGAGCCCGCGCAGGTAGACCTCCGCTCCCCCGTTGACGGCCGGGGAGTTCGTGACGACGAGGACCCGCATCCCTTCCCTCCTGGGGCCTGCTGCACCACCTACACGCCCCCATCCGTGCTCGCTGCGCTCGAGCGGGCGCTTGCCCCGCGAGACACGCCGGTCGAGACGGCAGACCTTCGCTGCGTTCCACTCCCCTGCTCACGCAGGAGCTCCTGATAAGCGGCCAGGATGGTGCTCGCATGGCTCCGCCAACGAAAGCGTTCGGCCCGAGCAAGACGCGTGGCCGCTGGAATGGCGGGCGTCCTCTCCTCCAGAAGGCCACACACCAGCTCCACCCACGCGTCGACATGCGCTACCGGCGCGAAGTGGACGGCGTCTCCCCCCACCTCGCGCAGGACGGGCAGCTCGCTGGCCACCACCTCCGAGCCGCTGGCGAGCGCCTCGATGACCGGGAGCCCGAAGCCTTCGGACTCGCTCGGGACGAGCACCAGGCGCGCACGCCGATACAGGCGGGCCAGGCGCAGCCGAGGCAGGGCATCGGGGAGGATGAGCGCCTCGTTGATGCCGAGCGTTCGCGCACACCCTGTGACATCCGGGCTGTTGCGCCCCCCGAGCTGGACCAGAACGAGCGACGGATGGCGAGACCGGACGGCTCCGAAGAGCTGGAAGAGCACGTCCAGGCGCTTGCGGCGCATGGGACTGCCGACGTGGAGCAGGAACGGACGGCCGCCGAGCTCACGCAGGAGCGGGTCGTCTTCCTCCCCCGCGTCCCCGCACGGCGAGAACTCTGTCGAGACTCCCAGAGGTGCGTGGACCAGCCGCTCCGGG
>JAKEEX010000376.1 GCA_022616315.1 Myxococcaceae bacterium | reverse complement strand
CTGCGCCTCAGTGGACCGCGGCGAGTCGTCCACTCTCCGCACGTCGGACCACGTCCCTCACGGCAGCGGCGATCTGGCCTGGGACCTCCTCCTGGAGGAAGTGTCCCGCCTGCGAGAGGGTGAGCGGTGCATCCGGCAGCAAGCGTTGAGCCCGGTGCGCCACCCTTCCCAGGATGGGATCACGCTCACCCCACACGATGGCGGCGGGGCCGCGGAACGCCGCCGTGGCCTGCTCGCAGCGCTGGAGCCCTGGAACGGAAGGGTGCTCGAGCGCGTCCGGCACCATCCTCGCAAGCGCGAGCGGGGCCGCGTTCTCGCTCATCCCCCGCAGCGGGAAGCGGTAGGCGCGCGCCACCTCGCCGTGGATGGAGCGACGGTCCCCCTGCGCCGCGAAGAGCGCCACCTGGGGAAAGCCGCCCACACGGAACGCAACGTCACTCAGGAGCGGAAAGCGCGCGAAGCGGTGGAAGGCGCTCGGGCGAAAGCCCTGCTTCGGCGGCCCGAGGACGGTGTTGAGCACGACGAGGCCCGCGAGGCGTGACGCGCGGTCCGCCATCGCCCCCATTCCGATGGGTCCACCCCAGTCCTGGACCACGAGCACCATCCGCTCGAGTCCCAGCGCATCCAGCAGGGCGCCCACCTGGCCCACGTGGAACGCGAGCGTGTGGACGCTGGGGTCGCGCGGCTTCTCGGAGAGCCCCAGGCCCACCAGGTCCGGAAGGATGAGACGCAGCCTCTCGCCCCGGAGCTCGGCGGCCACCTTGCGCCAGAGGAAGCCCCAGGTGGGGTTCCCGTGCAGCATCACCACCGGAAGTCCCTCGCCGGCCTCCATCACGTGCATGCGCCACTCGCCCACCTCGACGGCGTAGCGCTCGAACGGGAGCATCCCGGAGAGCCAGTCCGGCAGGGTTGGCGCGGGCAGTCGGGGAGAGGTGGGCATGGTGCCACGACGTGAGCACCTCGCCCGACACCTGGCAAGTGCGTGCGGCGCCAACTGCCGCGCGCTTCACTTCGCCTGCACGCCGCGCGTCCCGCTTAGGCCGCGACGAGCCTCGACAGCCGTCCCCAGTCGAGCAGCTGCACGCGCTCGTCCGCCAGCTCGAACTCCACCGCGCGCCGCGTGCCCAGGAGATCCCCCGCCACCTGGAAGGGCACCTCGCGGTCGAACTCCATGCGCACGCGCGTGAGGAGGAAGTCGTGCATCTTCGGCATCGGGTGGTGGCCGCGCCAGAGGCGGACGGCGTTCCGCGTGGCCTCGAGGACCCCCGCGCTGTACACGCGCACGCTGATGCGTCCGGGGACCTTCTCCGCGAACGGGAACGCACGGAACCCGAAGCCCAGCTCGGGCGTGGTCGAGCTGCCCGCAACGCTGGCCGGCCCGCGGTAGAGGAGCGCGCCCTTCTTGCCATCGGCCAGGGGAACGACGTTGCCATTCCCATTCACGGTGAGCGCGTCCTCGCCGAGGTTGTAGACGGACACCTCCGGAGCCCTGGCCGTGAGGTGCCGGGGGATGGTGCGCGTCATCACCGCGTTGAGGTAGCCGCGCAACCCCGCGTACGCGTCACGCGCGGGTCCCGGAGAGCGGTCCTCCAGCTGTGCGCGGAAGTCCGCGACCAGCTCCGCGTCCCAGCCGGTGCCGGCAAATGGCGCCACCGCGCCCTCCACCCGCACCAGGTGGAA
This sequence comes from Myxococcaceae bacterium, assembly GCA_022616315.1. Classification (GTDB taxonomy): domain Bacteria; phylum Myxococcota; class Myxococcia; order Myxococcales; family Myxococcaceae; genus JAKEEX01. The sequence goes on along the minus strand of JAKEEX010000376.1, from coordinate 1,268 downwards.
GGGTCGCAGCGGTGGTGCCTGCGTCTGACCGAAGGCCGCCAGCTGCTCGAGCGCGACCGAGGGCTTCTTCGGGGCACCCGTCACGCGGGCCCACGCGTTGCCCGTCCCCAGCGGCAGCACCCCCACCGCAGGCAGCCAGAGGTCCTGCCGCCGCAGCTCGTTCAGGATGCCCGTGATGGTGCCATCTCCACCCCCTGCCAGGAGGAGCGACGGCGGGTCCGGCCGGAGGTGGTCGTGAATCCACGCCCGCGCCTCCTCGGGGGAGCGGGTGAGGGCCAGCCGGGCCTCGGGGAAGAAGCGCCGGACGAGCTTCCCCACGGACTCCGAGCCGCGGCGCGCACGAAGGTTGACGATGACGGCGAGGGACATGGTGTGGGTCGGATCGCCCCGGGCCGCAGCGCGGTGCGGCAACGTCCGGCCCGCAACAGTGCGATGCCCGCCCCCCTCTGCCAAGCCCGTTCCGTAGGCTCTCCTCCGGCGCACCCCTCCTTCGTGGGTTATGCAGTGCGTTAGGAGGCCACATGGACAACATCCCCTGGGAGGAGCTCTTCGCCACGGCGACACAGGCCCGCGAGCGGGCCCACGCGCCCTACAGCCAGTTCCGCGTGGGTGCGGCGGTCCTCTACGAGGACGGCAGCATCGTGCCAGGGTGCAACGTGGAGAACGCTTCCTACGGCCTCACGTTGTGTGCCGAGCGAAACGCGGTGGCGCGCGGGGTGATGGACGGCCGACGGGGCCTCGCGGCGGTGGCCATCGTGGCGGACAGCGCGGTGCCGTGCACGCCCTGCGGCATGTGCCGCCAGGTGCTCGCGGAGTTCGCCACGCCCGCGGTCCCGGTGCGCAGCCGCACACTGGAGGGGACGGAGGCCCAATACACCCTTGGCGAGCTGCTCCCCCACGCGTTCGGGCCGTCGTTCCTGTGATGCAGCCTCGTGGGGACGAACGGGAGCCGGCGCGCCCGGCGTGCTAAGCGGACGGAAGCGTGGACCTGCTCATCACCGGCGGCACCGTCGTCACGATGAACCGCGAGCGTGAGGTGCTCGTGGACACGGACGTGCTCGTGCAGGATGGGCACATCGCGCGGGTCGGGCGGCGGTTGAAGCCCAGGGGTGCGCGCCGCGTGCTGGAGGCGAAGGGTGCGGCGGTCATCCCCGGCCTCATCCACGGGCACCTCCACGCGTGCCAGACGCTCTTCCGCGGGCGCGCGGACGGGCTGGAGCTCCTGGACTGGCTGCGCGAGCGCATCTGGCCCTTCGAGGCCGCGCACG
>JAKEEX010000375.1 GCA_022616315.1 Myxococcaceae bacterium | reverse complement strand
GGGGGAGACCGCACGCTCTGGAGCTACGACTACTTCTCCAGCGGACGCGGGGAAGCGGGGTTCGCGCTGCCACCGGAGCACGCAGACTTCTTCCGGCGCTGCGTGCTCTGGCACCAGGAGGGCGACTACCTGTTCGTGCACGCGGGCCTGAACCCGGACTTCCTCGCCGAAAACGATCTCCGCTACGTGCTGCGCCGCACGCGCCCCATGGAGCTCCTCTGGAACCGCACGGCGGGCGATCTCCCGCACGCCCTCGGGATCACCATCGTGTACGGGCACACACCCGGTCCCGACTTCCGCGTGCGCTGGAACGCGCCCTTCAGCATCGGGATCGACACGGGGGCGGTCTACGGAGGGCCGCTCACCGCGCTGCGGTTGCCGGACGAGACGCTGTTCCAGGCGTAGCGGGATTCTCACCGTTCACTCCGTGAACCCGCGCGTCGCCGCCGAAGTACGTGGGATCCTCGTAGCCCAGGAAGTCGAGGAACATGGACTCGTGGTTGCCCAGCAGGAACACGCACGGGAAGCGCTTCTCCACCTGGAGCAGGCGATCCACCACACCTCTGGAATCGGGACCCCGGTCGACGTAGTCGCCGAGGAAGACGAGGCGGTCGCCGGCCTCGAGGGGTAGGCGCTCGAGGAGCGCGTCGAGCTTGCCGAGCTCGCCGTGGATGTCGCCGATCGCGTAGAGCATCAGGCCGGCGCTCCGCAGGCGTCCTGCGCCCCACGCTCCGGCCCGCGCGAAGCTCGTGCAGCGAGCTGACCGCACGCGGCGTCGATGTCGGCACCCCGATTCTTGCGGAGCGTGACGCGCAGGCCCGCGGCGGCGAGCTCCGCCGTGAAGCGATCCGTCGTCTCGGGGTCGGGGGGCGCGTGGGGCGAATCCGCGTGCGGGTTCATGGGGATCACGTTCACCTTGCACGGGATCCCGCGCACGCGGCGGGCGAGCTCGCGCGCGTGGGCCTTCGAATCGTTCACGCCCGCCAGCTGCGTCCAATGTAATATGAGGGGGGGGCGGGGGTTCAGGTGGTGGTTTTCGCGCTGCGCCCCTTGCAGCGATTCGTGGGGTTAGGGGGGTTTTAGCGGAACGTGCCC
>JAKEEX010000374.1 GCA_022616315.1 Myxococcaceae bacterium | reverse complement strand
GGCGTCCGGACGGCAGGGCATCCAGGCGCGCGTGAGGCCGGAGCAGGTTCGCCACGCGCGCCACGGCCGGGCAGGACGGGTGCTGGCGAAAGCCATCTTCCAGGGAGAGCGAGCAGGCGTTCTTCGGGAGTGCGCTGCGGGGCAACCGTGGCAGCATGGGGACTCAGCGGGCCTGGTGCGATGAAGCGCCGGGCTCCGGTCTTTCCACTTCGCGCGCTCCGAGGTCGTCCATGTCCCGCACGCTGCTGGCTGTTCCTTTCCTTCTCCTGCTCGCATGCGGGCCCTCGGGGAAGCCGGAGGATGCAACGTACGCGTCCGAGCTCGGGGTGGACCTGTCCGCGATGGAGAAGCGCGACGGCGGCGTCTACGTGCAGGACCTGGTGGTGGGCACTGGCCCGGAAGTGCACTCGGGAACGCGGGTGACCGTCCACTACACGGGGTGGCTGACCGACGGCTGGCAGTTCGATTCGAGCCTGGCCGAGGGGCGGAGTCCGTACAGCTTCCTCCTGGGCCTCGGTAACGTCATCGACGGCTGGGACGTGGGCGTGGAGGGGATGCGAGTGGGAGGCAAGCGCAAGCTCGTCATCCCCTCTGAGATGGCCTACGGCTCGGACGGCTATGCCTCCATTCCGGGCAACGCCGTGCTCGTCTTCGACGTCGAGGTGCTCTTCATCGGCGGTGCACAGTAGGGACGGAGGCGCTCGCTCGCGGCCGGCGGAGTCGCGTCCGGAGGTTCTTCTCCAGGTCGGCTACCACGGGGGGAGGACCTTGTAGCGTGGCGGTGGTGGAGGTGGCTGGAGGAGCGCTTCCAGTTCCTGAGGAAGCTCCACCGGTCGAGTGACGTTTGGCCGACGCAGGTGAGGCGCCATCCACTTCAGGACACCGTCGTTGCGGGCAGCGGCCTCGAGCTGCTCCGGTGTGCATCGTCCAGCGTCGAGGGCGGCACGGACGAGGACAGCTCCAGCACCGGGTGGAAGTCGGTGGTGCAGGAGGAAGCAGTCGACCAGGGTGCGCGCCAGGCTCGTCACGGAGACGATGCGGCCGGAACGGTGCGCCAGTTCCTTGTCGCGCGCCCATCTGCGCTCGCTCACGTAGACGATTTCGATTGGGAACTCACGGATGCGCGGCCGCCAGGCATGTCTCGGCAAAGCCATCCACGTGCTTCGCGGGGGCCGGGCGAGCACTCCGTGGATGTGCAGTGCCGAGAGCACGCACAGCGTTCCTCGAGGCACGCGATAGCAAGCGACGAGGTCCTGCGCGGGGGCATCATCCGCGTGCGAGTAGAGTCCCCGCTCCAGGCGCTGTGCTCTTCCCAACGTGATGGCCATGGGAAGGCATGCGCGAGCCAGGTCGACGTCTGCGAGCTCCTTCGCGCGAATGACACCGCGCCGCTTGAGCAGGTCATCAAGCTTGGAGATATGTCGGGTGCCACGTGCGTAGGCCATGAGCCGCACGTCGTGCATGCCCTGAGCCATCAGGGGCCCTTGATTCCGGACGTGAGCCTCGGGGGGGTTCGGCCTAGTGAGCCCGAAGGGTCCTCGTGGTCCTCGTGCGGACCTTGTCTGCTCCGCGCTGAAAGCACGTCAAGAAAGGAGCAGCCGTGACCCTTGTGCTCCTCCGGTCCGCACCGTGAATCCGAGTTCCGGCCTGTCCTGCCCGCGTCTTCCCAGAGCCAAACGTCCGTGGCGCTGGACCGGCCACCTGATTGCCTTCCCTTCATGACCGCGCGAGGGTGCCGACGACGTCCAGGGAGTGCGATGCCATGCCTGCAGATGTGAACCTGCTCCGCGAAGTCTCTCTGTTTGCCGCGCTGGACGACGAGGAGCGTGCGCACCTCGCTGCCCAGCTGGATGTGGTGGAGCTCTCCGCCGGAGAGAAGTTCTTCAGCCGGGGCGACCCCGGTGGCTCCCTTTTCATCGTCAGCGAAGGCGAGGTGCAGCTGTCGCTCGAGGACACCACAGGCCAGGTCATCGTCTTCGAGACAGCCCGACGCGGGGCGTACTTCGGCGAGCTCTCCCTGCTCGACGGAGAGCCACGCAGCGCGGATGCCCGGGCCATCCGGGACACCACGTGCCTGCGCGTGGACCGGCACGACCTGGAGCGACTCTTCGGACGCCACCCGTCCTGCGCGATGGACGTGTTGACGGCCATCGGCCGGCGACTGCGCGAGGCGGACAACCTCTTGCGCCAGCGTCCATCGGTGAGCCCCAACGAGGCGGTCGAGGAGCGTCTCACTCCGGTCCAGCGCGTGGCGGATGCTCTCTCCGCCTTCAGCGGTACGTTCACCTTCCTGCTGCTGCACGCCGCGTGGTTCACCGTGTGGGTTGGCGTCAACCTGGGACTGGTACGCGGTGTCGAGCCCTTCGACCCGTTTCCCTTCGGACTGCTCACAATGGTGGTCAGCCTGGAGGCCATCTTCCTCTCGTGCTTCGTGCTCATCAGCCAGAGCCGGCAGGCATCCAAAGACCGCATCCGTTCCGACGTGGAGTACGACGCCAACATCCGCGCCGGGCTGGAGGTGACCCACCTCCACACGAAGGTGGATCACTTCTACGAGCAGACGATGGCGCGGTTGGCCGTACTGGAGCAGACCGTCGGCGCGCAGGAGGTGCCCGTGCGTCGTGAGAAGGAGCGCGCGGCGCCGTAGTCCTTCCGTTCCTCACGCACGCCAACAGGCGGTCTGGGTCGCCGAGTCTCCGGAGACGCGCCCGCGCACTACACTGGTTGTCATGGAAAGCTCGCTCCACTTCGTCCTGACCGCGCCGGCCGTTCCACCGGAGTTGCCCAGCGTGGACACGTGGTGGCCGCGTCTCCTCGAGCTGTCCGTTCGCTTCCCTGCGCCCGCGGACCTCGCGCTGGCTGGCGGATTCCATGCGGACCGCCTGGGCTTCGCCTTCGCCTCGGGCTACCAGGCTGCGTTGCGCGCGCTCCTGCCGGAGTTGCCCAGCCATGCGAAGGCCGCGCTCTGCGCCACGGAGGAGGGCGGGGCGCACCCCGGTGTGCTCCAGACGCGTCTCGAGCGCGAGGCTGCGGGCGGCTATCGCCTGAGCGGGCGCAAGACGTACGTCACGCTTGGCACTGCGGCCGAGCGGCTCCTCGTCGTGGCGAGCGAGGGTCGGGACTCGGAGGGACGAAACCGTCTTCGCCTGGTGCAGGTGGATGCGCGCAGTCAGGGAGTCACCTGCACTGCGCTGCCACCGACGCCCTTCGTTCCCGAGGTCCCACACGCCTCCGTCACGTTCGACGGGGTGACCGTCGCACCCGAGGACGTGCTGCCCGGGGACGGCTACGTCCGCTACCTGAAGCCCTTCCGCACCGTGGAGGACTGCCACGTCCACCTCGCGCTGCTCGGCTGGCTCATCCAGGTGGGACGTCGCAGCGACTGGCCGCAGTCGGTCCGGGACGCCGCGCTCGCGCACGCCGTCACCTTCCACGCACTCGCGAAGGCGGATGTGTCCTCGTCGGCGGTGCACGTGGCGCTCGCGGGAGCGCTCGCGCAGGTGGGCCGGCTCCTGGACGAGGTGGAGGCGCTGTGGGCGCGCGTGGATGCGCCCACGCGCGAACGGTGGGAGCGCGACCGGAGGCTCCTCGCCGTCGCGGGGAAGGCGCGCGCCCAGCGCTCCGAGGCTGCACGCCGAAGGCTGATGGAGGAAGCGCACGGATAGCAGCACCGTCCTATCGCCCACGGTACAGAGCCTTCGGACGCGAGGTCCGGCAGGGCACAGCGCGCCCACTCGGACGTTGAGCCGGTCCAGAGGCTGTGCCACGCGAGGGCGCCTCGGGGCATGGGCTGCCCCCGCGGGTGGAGGAGGCGCCTGGGACAGTGTGGCGTCGTGCACAGGTGAAGGTGGATGCCGATTCCACAGTCCCCTCACCCTGTCCCTCCCCCAGAGGGAGAGGGGTTGATGGGCCCCGCTCCGTGCGACCGGGCGTCGATGGGCTCCGCACCATGCGAGAGAGCCACCGGGGGCCCTGTCTCGTGGGTGCCCTCCCTGCGCTCCTCGCCCTCCTCCTGGCCACCCCCACCGCCCACGCACAGGGCACCGACGGAGGCCGCCCGCAGCTCCCGGCCGAGGCACTCCCCCGCATCGAGCTCGCACCTCCACGCGAGCCACCTCCGTCGGAGGTCGTCACACCCGAGGTCGTCGCCCCAGCCCAGCCGGACGGAGGGACGCCCGAGGCCCCCGGCCTCGCGGAGGAGCCCACCGCGGGCGACCGCATCCTCCAGGTGCGCGTCACCGGCAACCGTCGCGTCGAGGAGTCCGCCATCCTCGCGGCCCTTTCGCTTGCGCCAGGGGACATCCTCACGCCCGAGCGCGCAGCCGAGGCCCTCCGTGCGCTGTTCGACCTGGGCCAGTTCTCCGACGTGCGCCTCTCCCGCGAGCCCGCCCAGGGCGGCGTGGTGCTCCTCGTGGAGGTGGAGGAGCGCCCCCTGGTGGCGGACGTGCGCGTGGAGGGCGCAGACGCACTCCCGCCGGAGGAGCGGCAGGAGCTCGTCACGATCGCCTCCGGCGACGTGTGGCGGCCAGAGCTGGCGCGCAGCATCGCCGCTTCACTCGAGGAGCGGCTCGTCTCGAAGGGCTACTACCAGGCCACGGTGAAGGTGCGCACACAGGCGCGGGAGGACAGCCGCGTGGACGTCCACTTCGACGCCGTCGTGGGGCCGCGGGTGCGCGTGGACGCGGTCCGCTTCGTGGGCGGGGAGGACATCCTCCCGGAAGAGACGCTGCGCGACGTGGCGCTCACGACCGAGGCCAACCTCCTCACCTTCTTCACCCAGCTGGGCTACCTGCGCAAGGACCTCCTCGAGCACGACTCGGAGGCGCTCCGCGCGGCCCTGCAGGACCGCGGCTACGCGCAGGCGCAGGTGAAGAGCGAGGTGAGCCTGTCGCCGGACCAGCGCGCGGCCTTCGTCACGTTCCTCCTGACTCCCGGGGCACCCTTCCGCTTCGGCCAGGTGGCGCTCGACGGAGACCCGCTTCCGCCCGGCGTCGACGACAGCTCGCTCGCGCTCACGCAGGGCGCTCCGTTCCGGCGCAGCGACGTCAACACCGCGGTGCAGGGCCTCACGCTGGCGCTGCAGGACCAGGGCTACGCCTTCGCGGACGTGCAGCCCATCGTCGACCTCCACCCGGAGGAGGGGACTGCGGACCTCACGCTGCGGGTGGAGACGGGCCCCCGGGCGGACGTGCAGCGCATCGACATCACCGGCAACACGCACACCCGGGACGCGGTCATCCGGCGGGAGCTGCTGCTCGTCGAAGGGGAGCCTTTCTCGCGCACCCGGCTGGAGCAGAGCGTGGCGCGCCTCAGGGCGCTGGACCTCTTCGCCAAGGTGGAGACGCGGGTGGAGCGCCTCCCGGATGGGGCGGCACGGGTGGTGGTGGAGGTGGAGGAGAAGAAGACCGGCGAGTACCGGTTCGGCGTGGGCTACGCCAGCGTGGACAACGCCATCCTCACCGGACGCATCACGGAGCGGAACCTCTTCGGGCGCGGCCAGGCCGCCTCCGCGATGGCGCAGTACTCCTCTCTGCGCCTGGTCTTCGAGGCGTCCTTCACGGAGCCCTACCTTCTCGGCGTGCCGGTGGCCCTCACGCCCACCGCGTACCGCAGCCGGTACGACTACTTCAGCTTCGTGCGAACGGCGACGGGCGCGAGCGCCATCGCGGCCTACCGCTTCGGCGGAGCGGGGAGCTCGCTCGAGCGGCTCGTCGGGACGCTGGGCTACGTCTTCGAGCGCGTGGACGTGGGCCTGGCGCCCGAGTTCGCGGAGGAGGCGGCGCAGCTGGCCTTCCGGGACGGACGCACGAGCCTCGTGCGGCTGGGGCTCGTGTGGGACAGCCGCGACAACCCCCTCCTCGCCGCACGGGGGCTCCTCGCGCAGGCGTCCACGGAGTTCGCCCCCCGCTTCCTCGGCGGCACGCTCCTCCTCTCCCGGACCATTGGGTACCTCCGCGGCGCCGTCCCCCTGCCGCTGAACCTCGCGCTCAAGGGACGGCTCCTCGTCGGGTACATCGCCCCGCTCGGGGGCGAGCCGCTGCCGTCCTCCGAGCTGTTCTTCTCCGGTGGCCCGGGCTCGGTGCGGGGCTACGTGCCGCGCACCCTCTCCCCCACCGCCCCGGTCGAGGTGCCCACGGACACGGGCACCGAGGTGCGCCAGGTGGCCGTGGGGGGCAACAAGGAATTCGCGGTGGGTGTGGAGCTGGAGTTCCCCCTCCTTCCGCGGCTGGGCGTGCGCGGAGTGGCGTTCTGGGACGCCGGCAACGCCTTCGCCTTCGATGAGCCCTTCTTCGAGGACCGGCAGAACGTCCTCCCGCTGGGGCTCTTCCAGGGCGCGGGCGCCGGGCTGCGCTGGTTGTCTCCCCTGGGGCTGCTGCGGCTCGAGTGGGGCTTCGCGCTCAACCGCCGCCCCGGGGATCGGCTCTTCGTGGTGGAGGTGGGCGCGGGGGACTTCTGAAGCCACCGCAATGGTCCCTGGGACAGACCATGACGTCCCCGTGGCGACGTGCGACGCGAAATTCCCATGAAGGTCGAATGCCCGTCACCCCGATGTCACCGTGACACATGTATCTCGACGTGTGGGCGCGGGGTTGGCGCGCAAGAGGAGCACGCATGCGTCGGGACGAGGTGTGGTGCACGCGTTTCGGTGGACGGCACGCGGTGGTGGTGGGCGGAGGCCTCGCGGGTCTCCTGTCCGCGCGTGTGCTCGCCAACCACTTCGCGCGTGTCACCGTGCTCGAGCGAGACGTGCTCGGAAGCCCTTCGGACGTGCCCGCCGCCGTGCCCCACGCGAAGCACGGCCACGTCCTGCTCGCAGAGAGCCTGCGGGTCCTGAGCTGGCTCTTCCCCGCTCTCACCGAGGACCTCCTGGCGCACGGCGCGCAGGAGCTGGACTCCGCGCAGGACACGCGAAAGCACCAGGGTGGCGTGTGGAAGCGCCGCGCCCCGAACGGCTCGAAGAGGGTCGGCCTGAGCCGCCCGCTGCTGGAGTGGCGGGTGCGCGCGCATCTGCTCGAGCGTCGCAACGTGCGCATCGTGGACGGCGCCACCGCCGTGGGGCTGCTGGCGAGCGGGGAGGGCGCGCGCATCGGCGGCGTGGAGGTGGAGCACGAGGGAAGCATCAAGCGGGTGGACGCGGACCTGGTGGTGGACGCCGGTGGCCGCGACAGCCGGCTGCCCGCGTGGCTCGAGGGCCTCGGCTTCGGTGCGCCCGCGGTGACGGAGGTGCGCCACGACGCCGTCGACGCCACGGCCACCAGCCGGCGCCGGCACTACGAGCAGATGGAGCGGCTCCCCGAGGGGCTCGCGGTGGTGGGGGACTCCGCGTGCTGCATGAGCTCCCGCGTCTCGCAGGGGATGACGGAAGCAGCGCTCTCGGCCGAGGTGCTCGACACGGCGCTGCGCCTGCAGGCACGGACGCCCGGAGACATCCGGGGCCTCACGATGCTCTTCCAGCAGCAGCTCGCGCGGACCATGGACCTGCCGTGGAAGGCGGCGCTGCGTGAGCTGCGACCTCGCACCGCGCTGTTCAGCCCGCGCGCAATGCTGAGAGCGCTCACGGCGGCGGGGGAGCCGGCCCCGGCGCGCGCGGGGTAGGGCTTCAGAGTCGTTGCTCTGGATGGCTGCAGCAACACCATGAGCCGCTCCTCCGGGCCGGCGTGCGTGCCCCTGCTACGCCGAGAGTGCTCGAGGTCCCCGCAAGCCGGACTATGGTGCGCCCCATGTCTGCTTCACCGCACCTCTCGATGCCGGAAGGACCGCGCTGGCTGTACCTCCACGGCTTTGCCTCGGGGCCCGACTCGGCGAAGGGTGTGGCGCTCGCGTCTCACTACGCAAAGGCCGGCGTCCAGCTGGAGCGGCTGAACCTGCGGGTTCCTTCCCTCGAGCGGCTGCGCCTCTCCGCCATGCTGGAGACCGTGCGGGGCGCCATCGGTGGGGAGCGCGACCGGGCCGTCGTCTTCGGCTCCTCGCTCGGGGGGCTCGCGGCCTGCCGCGTGGCGGAGCAGGACGCGCGGGTCTGCGCGCTGGTGCTCCTGGCCCCCGCGTTCCGGCTGGGGGAGCAGCTCCGCCGGCGACTCGGAGATGCGGGCTGGCACCGCTGGGAGGCGGAGGGCTGGCTCGAGACGGACGACTTCGCGGAGAAGCGCCGCACGCGGGTGGACTTCGGCTTCATCCGGGACGCCGCAGAGGTGGATGCCCGGAGCGGAGGCTGGCCGGACGTGCGCGTGCCCACGCTGCTCGTCCACGGCCGCCGCGACGACACCTGCGATGTCGAGTCCTCGCGCGCATGGGCGCGCGGGCGGAGCCACGTGCGCCTGGTGGAGGTCGACGACGGCCACGAGCTGGTGGACTCGCTGCCGCGCATCGCCGAGGAGGCGGACGCGTTCCTCGCGCCCTTCCTGGCGCACCGCTGACCTCTCCCTCTGGGAGAGGGAAAGGGTGAGGGGGCTGCGGTTCGCGCGTCCTACTCCGTGTCCCCAGGCCGCTGAGGC
>JAKEEX010000042.1 GCA_022616315.1 Myxococcaceae bacterium | reverse complement strand
TCGAGAGGATGTCGGAGTAGAAGCTATCGAGGCTCTCGGTGCCGGCAAGCACCCTCGAGTGATGCTCGCGAAGGCTCTTCACGTCGCGCATCCTCGTGGTGCTCGCCGGCCTCGCCCTGCGCCTGCCGCTGCGCGCGCCCATATTCGTGCGCCTGCACGGGCCGCACTTCCTCAATGCACGCGCCAACGGCCAGGCATGGGATGAAACGTCACGGGTGACGGACGCGCTCGAGCGTGATGCCGTCTCCCGCGCAGCGGTGGTGACGTCGCCGTCTCGCGACACGCTCGCGCGCTCGCGTGCGCACTGGGGCCTCCAGCTGCCCGGGGCCGTCGTGATCCCGAACCCCGTGCGAACGGTCGGGGAGAAGCTGCGGTGGGCCGGACGCAGCGAGGGGCCCATCCTGTTCGTGGGGCGCTTCGACCGTCACAAGGGCTTCGACGTCGTCGTGCGCGCTTTCCGCGAGATTGCTCCGAGCTTCCCCGGACGCGAGCTCTGGCTCGTGGGCCCGGAGCGCACGTTGCACGATGGCGCGCATGCGTGGACCCGCGTGGCGGATTTCCTCTCGGCGGAGCTGCCGGACGCGGCCGTTCGTGCGCGGGTGAAGTACCTGGGCAGCCGCACACCGGAGGAAATCCGGCGCTTGCGTCAGGCGTGCGTCTGCGTGGTGGTGGCGTCCCGCTTCGAGACGTTCTGCATCGCAGCCGTCGAGGCGATGATGGCCGGGTGCCCCCTCGTCTCCTCGGACGCGGCTGCGCTCGCCGAGCTGGTCGAGGATGGAGTGACGGGGCTCACCTTCCGCAGCGAGGACGTGCCGGCGCTCGCCCGTGCGCTCGCGCGCATCCTGGAGAGCCCTGAGCTTGCGCGGCGTCTGTCCGAGAACGGCCTGAAGACGGCGATGAGGCGTTATGCGCCTGAGGTCATCGTCGGGCAGACGCTCGAGCTCTATCGCGAGGCCGTGCTTGCGCGGAGTAGGCGTGCCGCGCCCCTCTCCTCACTGTCGAGAGGGCAGCGCTCGTGAAGGGAAACGCGTTCGCGTGGGTCGTGCTGTTCGGCTGGCCCATCGTCGTCTTCCTCTTCTTTGCGATGCGCAGGTCCACCCACCGCGTCGCGCGAACGACCGCGTGGATGATGTTCGTGTCCGTGATGCTCCTGCCGTCCTCGGTCGAGTACGACCCGCCGGGGCTGCCTTCCCTCGACAAGCACCGCATCGCGTTCGTCTGCATCGCCATCGCCCTGCAGCTCTTCCACAGGCAACAACTCCTGGGCCGCGTCCGGGGCCACAACTTCCCGCGGCTCGTGTTCCTGGTGATGGTGTACGGAGCAGTCCAGACTGCGGCAACCAACGCGGACGCACTCACCTTCGGTCGGAAGACTCTCCCGGGGCTCACGAGCTACGACGCCCTCTCCCTGTCCATGGGGCTTCTCCTGGACTGCTACCTGCCCTTCGTGGTGGGGCAGCGCGTGTTCCGCTCCGAGCGTGACCTGCGGGACCTCTTCGAGGTGATGAGGACCTGCGCTCTCGTCTACGCACCACTCATCCTGCTGGAATGGCGCCTGAGCCCGCAGCTCCACAACTGGGTCTACGGCTTTCATCCCTCGGAGTTCATCCAGGCCATGCGCGGGGATGGCTTCCGTCCGGTCGTGTTCATGAATCACGGCCTGAGCGTCGCGATGTGGGTCTTCAGCTGCCTGTGCGCAACGCTGGCCCTGGAGCGCGTCGGTGCCAGGACGTTGTTCATCTGGGTGGAGTTGGTCCTGTGCCGGAGCATGGCACCCACCCTCTACGCAGGACTCGCGACACTGCTCGGCTGGCTCACGAGGCCCCGGGTGAGCGCGGCGGTGATCGTGGCCGTCGTGTTCGTGGTGACGCTCTACCCCATCACGCGTGCGACGGGATCGTTTCCCGCGGACGACGTCCTCGAGTTCTTCCGTGGCATCGACTCGGAGCGCGCCGCGTCGCTCGAGTTCCGTATGCAGAACGAGGACGCACTCCTCGAGCGCGCCAGCGTCCGCCCCACGTACGGTTGGGGCGGCTTCGGACGCAACCGTATCTGGGCCGAGTGGGGGCAGGACGTCTCCGTGACCGACGGTTACTGGATCATCATGCTCGGCACCCTCGGTTACGTGGGGTGGGGCGCCTTCTTCGCGCTGCTCGTGTTCCCCCTGTTGCGCTACGTCTGGCACTTCCGGGAAATGCCTGCGTCGTCTCGAGCCATGATGTCCGTCTTCGCGCTCATGATGGCGCTCTTCACCCTGGACCTGCTGCCGAACGCGCGCTCGGACTTCTTGTCCATCGCGTACGCTGGCATGCTCTGGACACTCTCGGAGCGGTTGTCCCAGAAGGTTCCACGCCAAGCATCGCTGGCACGCGCGCCGACCGCCTCCACGCTTCCACCGCGCGAGGTTGCCGTTCAACGGCAGGCGCCGGCCTGAATGGACGTCGTCGGCGGTCCCGTGCCTCTCACGCCCGTCGGCCGCCGCGTCCTGAGGGCAGCGTGACGCCCAGGAAGCGGACCACGCCCACCGCACCTGCGAGCTTCGCCGTGAGCATGGCCGAGGCGAACAGCCGCGCGTCATCCCTCCGATCTCCCCGCGCCTCCCTGTCCGCCACGATGCGCAGCCAGAGGTGGCCATAGGCGAGCAGGAGGGCCAGGCTCACACCCACCGTCGGCATTGCCGCGCCCAGGATGAAGGCCGGAAGCACGGCGCCCCAGAGGACGAGCGAGGCGACCTGACGGAGATGCCGGGAATCGCGGTGAATCCAGAGTCCCTGCGCCCAGCTGTGCCCCATGCGGACCATCCGCTCCCACCACTGCCCGAAGCGGTCCATGTCGATGTCGTGCAGCGCCATGTCGTCGGGCAGGCGGAGGGCCTTCCACCCCGCAGCGATGGCACGCCGGCAGAGCTCGCGCTCCTCGGCCGCAGGGATGTCGGCGTTCTGCCCGCCGACGCTCTGCCACAGCTCGCGGCGAATCATCATGATGCCGCCCAGGTCATCCACCTCGCCCGGTGGCTGCGCCCACTCCATGTCCGCGAGGCGGTGGTAGCGGTTGCGCTGACGTTCGCGCTCGCGCAGCCGTCCGCACACGATGCCGACGTCGGGGCTCTCCTCGAGGCGGCGCCGCGCAGAATCGAGCCATCCGGGAGCGAGGGTGCAGTCGCCGTCGAGGAACTGCACGAGCTCGACGCCCGGCAGCACGCGGAGGAGCTCCGAGAAACCGGCGTTGCGTCCGCGCGCGGGGTTGAGCGGGCGCCGGGTGTCGAGGACGACCACGTGCACGTGCGGAAACTGCTCGCGCACCTGCTCGACGCTGCCGTCCGTCGAGGCGCTGTCGGCATAGACCACCGCCGAGGCGATGGGCCCTATGGACGCGAGCGCCGACATCAGGCGCTCGCCCTCATTGCGACCGATGACGACGACTCCGAGGCGTCCATCCGGGGGCGTCTCGTCACGCTGGCTCATGAGTCCCCTCCACACGCGTGCGTACCGTCCGCCGTGGCGCACCTGCCACTCTTCCCGGCTTTGACGGCCACCCACCCCACGCATATCGTCGCACGCGGGGGGGCGCATCCGACGCCACATACCATGACGAGTTCAAGAGCTGCTGCGTCCGGCGCGGTCCGCCGCGTCGCCGTCGTCGGGGCGGGGTACATTGCCGACTTTCACGTCAAAGCAATCAAGGCGTTGGGGGGCGCCGAGCTCGTCGCGGTCTGCGACCTGTCCCGGACGCGGGTGGACCGCTTCGCCGACAGTCATGGAATTCAAGGACGCTACACCGACCTCGGCAAGTTGCTCGCCGAGTGTCGCCCCGACGTGGTGCACGTCCTCACGCCCCCGAACGCACACTTCGAGCCCTGCCGCCAGGCGCTCGAGGGCGCCGCAGACGTGCTCGTGGAGAAGCCGCTGTGTCACACGGTCGCTGAGTGCGCGGAGCTCGTGAGCGCTGCGGCACGGACCGCGCGCACCGTCGGGGTTAGCC
>JAKEEX010000373.1 GCA_022616315.1 Myxococcaceae bacterium | reverse complement strand
CGCGCAGTCCCTCTACGAGGGCGGCCACATCACCTACATGCGCACGGACAGCACCACGCTGTCCGAGACGGCGCTCAATGCGGCGCGCACCCTCATCTCCGGGCGCTTCGGGCCCGAGTTCCTGCCGGACGCACCGCGCCAGTACGCGAAGAAGGTGAAGAACGCGCAGGAGGCGCACGAGGCCATCCGGCCCGCAGGAGACCGCTTCCGCGACCCCGCCGAGGTGGCGCGCGAGGTGGGTCCGGCGGAGGCCCGCCTCTACGAGCTCATCTGGCAGCGCACCGTGGCCTCGCAGATGAACGACGCGGTGGGCGAGACGGTGACGCTGCGCCTCGCCGGCAGGACGCGCGACGGCCGCGAGGTGGAGTTCGCCACCAGCGGCACCGTCATCACCTTCGCCGGCTACCAGCGCCTCTACGAGGAGGGCGTGGACGAGGAGGCCGCCTCCGAGGAGCAGCGCAGACTCCCCGCGCTCGCGGAGGGAGACGCGCTGAAGGTGCGCTCCCTCGAGCCGAAGGGGCACACCACCTCGCCGCCGGCGCGCTACACCGAGGCGTCGCTCGTCAAGCGCCTGGAGGAGCTGGGCGTGGGCCGCCCCTCCACCTACGCCGCCACGCTCGAGCGCATCCAGGACGTGGGCTACGTGTGGAAGAAGGGCACGGCCCTCATCCCGTCCTTCACCGCGTTCGCCGTCGTCAACCTGCTCGAGCGCCACTTCCCGGACCTGGTGGACTACTCCTTCACCGCGCGGATGGAGGACGACCTCGACGAGATTGCCAACGGCAACGAGGAGCCCGTCCCCTGGCTCAGGCGCTTCTACTTCGGGAAGGACGGCGGTGCGGGCCTGCACCGGATGGTGACGGAGCACATCGGTGAGATCGACGCCATCGAGGTGAGCACCATCCCCCTCGGCAAGGACGCCGAGGGGCGCGACGTCTCCGTGCGCGTGGGCCGCTACGGTCCGTCGCTCGTGCGCGGCGAGCAGCGCGTGAAGGTGCCGGACGACCTCGTCCCGGACGAGCTGACGGTGGAGAAGGCCGTGGCGCTCCTGGAGGCGCCGAGCGGCGAGCGCGAGCTGGGAGTGGACCCGAAGACGGGCCTCACCGTCATCGCGCGCGGCGGGCGCTTCGGCCCCTACGTGCAGCTCGGGCCCCTCAAGGAGGGCTCGAAGGAGAAGCCCCCCACCGCCTCGCTCTTCAAGACGATGTCGCTCGACACGGTGACGCTCGAGGACGCGATGAGGCTCCTCGGCCTGCCGCGCGTCGTCGGCGTGGACCCGGAGGACGGGAAGGATTTCACCGCCCAGCAGGGGCGCTACGGGCCCTACCTGAAGAAGGGCACCGACAGCCGCAGCCTCGCCACCGAGGAGGAGCTCTTCACGGTGACGCTGGAGCAGGCGCGGGCCCTCTTCGCGCAGCCGAAGCAGCGCCGCGGCCGTGGACAGGCGGCCCCGCCCCTGAAGGAGCTGGGCGCTGACGCGGTGTCCGGCAAGCCCATGGTGGTGAGGGAGGGGCGCTTCGGGCCCTACGTCACCGACGGCGAGACGAACGCCTCGCTGCGCAAGGGAGACCGGGTGGAGGAGCTCACGCAGGAGCGGGCCTCCGAGCTGCTCGCCGAGCGCCGCACGCGGGCCCCGGAGCCGAAGAAGAAGCGTGCGGCCCGCGCCACCACCGGCACGAGGCGCGCCCCCTCGAAGAAGGCCGCCGCGAAGAAATCCGCGAAGAGCGAGTAGCCCACACTTCCCACCGCCCCGCGGGCAGCTCGGGCGGCGCATCCCTTGCTCGTTCACCTTTCCGTTGCAGGGCGAGGAAGGAAGGGTGCTCGCATGCGGAATCCGCGTGGTAGCGGGTGGGGAACTGTGGGTCTGCTGGTGGGTGTTCTGTGGCTCGGATGTGCTCCCGGGCAGGACGATGGTGTCCGCACGACACCGGACGGGAACCAGCCGCACGGGGTCCCCATGGCGGACCCGGGGGTGACGACAGGAGGGACGCCCGAGCTGCCCCCGGTGGCGGTGGCCCCCGCGCAGCCCCCCGTGGTGGAGCCGCCTCCCAAGGAGCCTCCGCCCCCGATTCCCGAGGACCCGCCCCCGCCGCTGAGCGGCTTCCCGCCTCCGCCCGCGCACTTCGTCTATCCGCCGCTGCAGACGAACGTGGAGGAGTACCGCGTGACGATGGACCCCCTGGGGTTCCAGGAGCTCCTCACGACGCGGACCGAGAACATCTACCCCGCCGAGTTCACCGCCCCGGACGGCACGAAGTACCCGGTCGAGATCCGGCTGCGCGGCAACAGCTCGCGCGGCTGGCCGAAGAAGAGCTACCGCATCGAGTTCGCGCCGGGGGTCCGCTTCCAGGGGCGCAACCACCTGCAGCTCATCTCCGCGTGGCGTGAGCAGACGCTCATGCTCGAGAAGCTCGGCTACGACATGCTCGAGGCCCTGGGCGTGCCCGCGCCACGCGTCAAGTACGTGCGCGTGGTCATCAACGGCCAGTACCAGGGCATCTACCACGACATCGAGCGCGTGGATCAGTCCTTCCTGCGCAACCACGGCTTCGTGGACACCAATGCCAGCATCTGGCGATGCGGGATGAAGAACTGCGAGATGAAGGTGGTGGATGACCCGGCCTACAACAGGCCCTGGGAGAAGAAGACCAACGAGCTGCTGCCCAGCCCGGAGCTGGATGCGTTCATGCGGCTCATCAACCGCACGCCGGAGCCGCAGTTCGTGGAGGCGCTCTCCCGGAGCTTCGAGCTGGAGCACCACCTGCGCACCTTCGTGATGGATGCGCTCAACGCGAACGCGACGGTGGAGGACTCGCAGAGCTACGTCATCTACGACGCCATCACCAGGCGGTGGAGCTACGTGCCCTGGGACCTCAACAACACCGACGCCAAGTACCCCATCGGCGCGAACCCCGAGGCGGACTTCCAGCACCCCCTCTTCAACCACAGCCTCTTCGACGGCTACGTGGAGAAGGAGTACGAGTACCGTTCATCGGGCGAGGCGGGCCGATGGAAGCCCATCTTCTCCAACCTCAACACGCGCCTCGTGCTGCGCCCGGAGCTGCGTGCGCACGTGCTGGACCTCACCGAGCAGGCGCTGACGGAGCTCTTCGCTCCGTCGGTCATCCACGCGCGCATCGACGCCATCTACGAGCTCCTGAAGCCGCACCAGCCGGGCTCGCCCTACGACTCCGCGGCGCAGTTCCACGACGGGCCGCGCTACCTGAAGGAGTACGTGGCCAACCGGACGCAGTTCCTGCGTGGGGAGCTCGCCCGCTGGCGCAGCTGGAAGCCCGGCCTCTCGCTCCAGACGGTGAGCCCGGCGGACGGCTGGGTGGAGCTGAAGAACCTGGGCACCACGCCTGTGAGCACCGCGGGCCTGGTCCTCACCACCGAGCTGAGATGGGCGAAGGTGAAGACCGACATCCTCGGCCTCCCCCTGCCCGGACAGCCGGCGCTGCTCCTGGGCGCGCAGACGCTCGAGCCGGGTGCGACGCTGCGCGTGTCCCTCCCGCTCGCGGACGAGGGCGAGGTGGGCCTCTTCGATGGCGTGAGCGTGGTGGGGGTGCTGGACGCGCTCTACTACGGGAAGCTGCCCGTGGGCCGGCACTACGCGCGCAGCCTGGAGAATCCGCTCGAGTGGGAGGTGCGCTGAGCAGCTCACGCGCGTCCCGCGAGCTCCTCGAGCCGCGCGATCCGCTCCTCGAGGGGCGGATGTGAGCGGAAGAGGCGCCCGAACCCCGCACCCGGGCCTCCGCGGATGCCGAAGGCGCGCAGGGAGTCCGGGAGGGCCACCGGCACGTCGCGCGCTCCGCGCAGCCGCTCGAGGGCGGCAATCATGGGCGCGGGTCCGAGCAGCCGGGCGCTCCCGTGGTCCGCCCTCAGCTCGCGGCGGCGGCTGTAGGCCAGGACGATGAGGGTGGCGAAGATGCCCAGCACCATCTGCGCCACGAGGCTCGTCACCCAGAAGCCCGGGCCGTGGCCGCGCTCGCTGCGGAACACGGTGCGGTCCACGATGTCCCCCACCACGCGCGAGAGGAAGATGACGAAGGTGTTCACCACGCCCTGCAGCAGCGTGAGCGTCACCATGTCCCCGTTGGCCACGTGCGCCACCTCGTGGCCGAGCACCGCCTCCGCCTCGTCGGGGCCCATGCGCTGCAAGAGGCCTGTGCTCACGGCCACCAGGGCCTTGTTCCGGCGGGCGCCGGTGGCGAAGGCGTTGGGCTCGGGGCTTGCGTAGATGGCGACCTCCGGCATGCCGATTCCGGTGCGCCTGGCGAGCTGCTGCACCGTGGTGAGCAGCCAGGCCTCGCGCTCGTCCCGCGGAGTGGTGATGACGTGCGCGCCGGTGAAGCGCTTGGCCATCCACTTGGAGGTGGCGAGCGAGATGAGCGAGCCGGTGAAGCCGATGACCGCCGCGTAGACGAGCAGGACGCCCAGGTTCATCCCCGCGCCCTCGCGCGCGAGCATGCGGTCCACGCCCAACAGCCGCATCACCACCGCGAGCACCAGGAGCACCGCGAGGTTCGTGGCGACGAAGAGGAGGATGCGCTTGGCGAAGGTGCCCATCACGGGCCTTCTGTCAGACGGACACGCGCTTGCGCGCGAGGTACTGGTCCTCCGCGTGCGGCGACATGAGGACCCAGACGGTGTAGAGGCCCAGCACCGTCCCGATGGGGAAGAGGAAGAGGCTGGGGAGGGCGAGCAGGAGCGCCAGGCTGCGCCCCAGCAGCATCCGGTGCCCCAGCTCCACAGAGGCCCACACCGCGATGGCGCCCATGGCCAGGAGCGTCAGCGCGAGAGGGTAGCCCTGCATGAAGGGAGCGACACCCGCGGGGGCGAGGGCGCGCGCCAGCAGGACGCCGATGGCGGAGGCCAGGAGGAGTGCGCCGTAGGCCAGGAGGAGCTTGGGCAGGAGGTCCAGGTGGCGGCGGAATTTCAGCGGGTCCACGCGTTCGCTCCGGGTAGAGGACACCCGTCAGGCTGTGGACGCGGACACCTGGACGGAAGCCCCGCAGTCCCCTGCCCGGCTGCCCTCCTCCGGTGCCGACGGGCGCTTCTCCGGCCCCGGAGGCGTTCTCCACCGGACGAGAGGCCCACGGATCCTCCTTGCGTCACGATTCGGCGCGCTGCGTGAAGGGTGCCCCGTGCTAGGCCGCCGCCGGAAACGGAAGCAAGGAGGACGCACATGAGGCACGTGATGACGAAGGTGGCCGCGGTCGCGCTCATCCTGGTCGCCACGGCGGCGCAGGCGCAGGTGGAGGACCCGGTGCTCCAGCCGGGGAGTCCACGCGTGGGCGCGGGCCGCGTGGGCCTGCGGGCGAGCTTTGGCGGCGGCCTGCCCGTCCTCGACACCGGCCTGGGCCCGGCAGGCGCGGTGGGCCTCACCTACTTGCTCAGCGACGCGCTGGCGCTCAACGTGGACGTCGGCGCGAGACTGGAGGTGCCGGAGGGTGCGGGCGCCAACTTCGGCTTCGGGGTCGCGCCGGGGCTGACCTATTACCTGGCGCCGGGCCCGCTGCGTCCCTTCCTCACCGGTGCCGTCGGTGTCGGCAACACCGACGTGGCATCCCCGGGCTGGGACCTCGGGCTCAACGTGGGCGCTGGCGGCGAGTACTTCTTCAACCACAACATGTCCGCGGCCATCAAGGCGCTCCTGCCCTTCGCCTTCGACGACGTGGGTGGAACCTTCACCTTCAGCTCCCGCCTCTTCACGCCGGCCGTCCAGTTCTCGCTCTTCTTCTGAGAGGACGCGCCAGGGCCCCTCAAGCCACCTCAGCCGTGCGAGGTGAGCTCCTGCTGCTCCTTGGGGGAGAACGTCCAGAGCGGCTCGTCCGGGACGAAGCCTCCCCCCTGGTTCTCGAAGCCCACCCAGTCCACGTCCGGGAAGTCGGGCGAGTACTGGCCGTGAAGGTCCGGCTCTCCCGTCACCTCCTCGCGGTGGAGCGGGACCACGATGTGCTTGCGGGGCGGCCAGTGCTGCATGGTGGTGGTTTCCTCCTCCGGCGCGCTCTCGAAGCGCACGGGCATCAGGGCGGTGGTTGGGGTGAGGGGACCGGGGGTCTCCGGAGCGTCCGCCATCCACCACCGGCGGGGCTCGTCACGGAGACACTTCTGCGCTGGGCGCTCCACTGAGTCCCGCGCCGTCCGTGCGCCGTTGGAGGAACGACGGCGCATGGGCGGCGTCTGCTCACCTCACCACCTGTAGGGACAACCGGTGGTGGGGGCGGGCTTCTTTCCCGCCGGGGCGCCACGTCACCCCCAGACTCTCTTGGGCCGGGACATGGCGAGGTCCATCGAGAGCCCGCCGCTGCCGCGCAGGAGGACGATGAGCGCCAGCGTCGCCACGGCGATGTGGTACTCGAAGCCCTCGCCTCCCTGCTGGCCCGTCCAGTTCATGAAGAAGCCGAAGTGGCGGTGGACGAGCTGCACCGCGCCGGCCATCACCGCGAGCACACCCAGGGCGGCGAGCCGGCCCCAGAGGCCCAGGAAGAGGGCCACGGAGCCGAGTGATTCGGTGAGGACGACGAGCCACGCGAGGGGCGCCGGCACGCCGAAGGCCTGCTGGAACATCTGCACCGTCGCGATGGGACCGGCGCCTCCGAACCAGCCCAGGAGCTTCTGCGCGCCGTGCGGAAACAGGATGATCGCGAGCCCGAGCCGGGCCAGCAGCGGGGCGGCCTCGGCCTGGGTCCTCGTGAGCGCGTTGAGCACGGCGCCTCGCCTCCTCTCTCCTCAGGGAGGGTGCGCATTCCGGACCCGCTGGGCAGCGTGCCGGAGGCGTGCCGGGGCAAGAGGCGTGCAGCCGCTCAGGCAGGCGCCGGGGGCTCCACCATGCCCACCAGGGGCCCGAGGATGAGGAGGAACGCCAGGACGTGCATGAGGGCGAGGACTCCCTTGGTGGGCAGGTCCGTCTCGAGGAACCAGAGGAGCACGAGCGAGGCGAGCAGCAGGAGCAGGCCCACACCGAGCAGCACCTCGAGCGGACGGCGCGTCAGGCGTGACAGCGCAGCGAACGCGAGGGTGGCGAGCAGCGCAGGTGCCACGCACGAGGCGATGACCGCCGGCAGTGGCAACGGCTGTGGAGTGCCGGCCGGCGGAGGATCCGGAACGAGCAGAGACGCGCCCAGCGCGCGTGCCACGAGCCAGATGAGCGCGCACGCCGCGGAGGAGAGGAGCGCGGCCACCACGCCGGCGCCGAGGAAACCGTGCCAGCGCGTGCTCCTCGCGGACTCGAGGGTCGAAGACATGGGAGTGCGTTGTACTGCGCCTTCCAGCGCCTTCCGCCGATGGCCGTGAGTGCCTGTTGGACGGAGAACCGGCGCGCCTTCCGTGTCCCGAGGCTCAGGGCCAGGGGGCCGACCATCCGGAAGTCTCGATGGACCAGCTGCGCGTCAGCGTCAGGATCTCGGAGGCCTTGCACGCCACCACGTCGGGGCGCACGGGCTCCTCCGCGTGGAGGAGCGCAGCGGACGCCCTCCCACCGACGACGATGCGGATGCCCGGGACGGTGTGGCGAAGGGACGAGATGGTGTACCACGCGTTCGGGAGCCGCTCTTCGAGGGTGACGGAGAGCCCGACGAACGCTGGCTCCACACGTGCGACGAGCTGCGCGAGGTCCGCCGCGGGTGCATCCGCTCCGAGGAAGTACACCTGCCACCCCTCGAGCGACAGCAGATGCGAGACGAGGCGTGCGCCGAGCTCGTGCCGCTCGCCCTGGACGCAGGCCACGACAGCGGTGGGCCCCCGGGGCTCCCACGAGGGGCTCGGCAAGAGCGAGGACAGGAGCTCGCTCAGGAGTCCCGTGGCCGCGTTGGTCTCTGCCGCGTTGGCGAGGCGCTCGCACCAGCGCTGCCCCACGTGCTCGAGCGCGGGCTGGATGAGCGCGTCCGCGAGGAAGGCGAGGCCACCGAACTCGAGGTAGGCCTGGGCTGCCTCGAACACCAGGGCAGCGTTCCCTGCGAGGAGAGCGTCTGCCACCTGCTGCGGTGTCGGGATGCGCGAATCCAGCACAGGGACCTCCCTCCTCCGGGATGATGTGCCCCATCCACTAGAAGAACCCGCGAGAGAGGGGGCTCTCCTTCGGAGGAAGGACCGGGCGCGCGCTCTGCGGAGGGGAGGTCCGGCGCTCGGCCTCCCGTCTCCTCTCCCCGAGCTCCGCTGTCAGTGCCCCCGCCTACTGTCCCACCCGTGGGTGCTGAACGGATGTGCGGGGCGGGGCGGGATGGGGGAGGATGGGGACATGACGGTCGCGGTCGTGGCGGAGAAGCCCTCCGTCGCCAGGGACATCGCCGAGGTGCTGGGGGCGCGACGCCGCGGTGACGGTGTGCTCGAGGGAAACGGCTACGTCGTCACCTGGGCCATTGGACACCTCGTGGCGCTCGGGGAGCCACACGACGTCACTCCCGCGTGGAAGCGCTGGGAGCGGAGCCACCTGCCCATGCTGCCGAAGGCGTGGCCACTGGTGGTGCTGCCGAAGACGCGCGAGCAGTTCGAGGTGGTGCGGCGCGTCCTCGCGTCCCCCGAGGTGCGCGAGGTGGTGTGCGCCACCGACGCGGGGCGGGAGGGTGAGCTCATCTTCCGCTACGTCTACGAGGCCGCAGGATGCCGCAAGCCCGTCCGGCGGCTGTGGATCTCCTCCCTCACCGAGTCCGCAATCCGCGCGGGGCTCCGTGCCCTGCGTTCGGGCGCGGACTACGACGGGCTCGCGCAGGCGGCGCGAGGACGCAGCCGTGCGGACTGGCTCGTGGGGATGAACCTCACGCGCGCCTACACGCTCTCGAGCGGGCAGATGCTCTCGGTGGGGCGCGTGCAGACACCCACGCTGGCGATGGTGGTGGAGCGCGAGCTCGCCATCCGCCGCTTCGTGCCCGAGGACTACCTGGAGGTGGTGGCCACCTTCCAGCCGGAAGGGGCGGGGACGGAGGCGCGCTACCGGGGGACCTATTTCCGGGGAGAGGCAGGGTTCCGCGGAGAGGAGGGCGCTTCGTCCGCGAGTCGGCGCTTGCCACCGGATGGTGAGGAGGCGGAGCGGATCGTGTCGCGCGCGCGGACGGGGCGCGCGGCGGTGGCGTCCGTGGACTCCGAGGTGAAGCGGATGCCGCCGCCGCTGCTGTACGACCTCACGGAGCTCCAGCGCCACGCGAACCGCCTCTACGGACTCACGGCGCAGGCCACGCTGCAGGCGGCGCAGGCGCTCTACGAGAAGCACAAGCTCCTGTCCTATCCGCGCACGGACAGCCGGCACCTGACGCGCGAGGTGGCGGAGACGCTGCCGCAGGTGGTCGAAGCCATCCGTGCGCCGTACGAGGCACACCTGTCCGATGGGACCGGCGAGCGGCCACTGGGCCGGCGCTTCGTGGACGACGCGAAGGTAGGGGACCACCACGCCATCATCCCCACGACCACGTCGCCGCAAGGCAGGGCGCTCGGCGCGGACGAGCGGCGCATCTACGAGCTCGTCTGCCGGCGCCTCCTCGCCGCGTGGCAGGAGGACTGCGTGTGGTCCGTCACCACGGTGGTGACGTCCATCACGTCTGCACCCGAGCGCGTTGGAGGAGCGCCGATGGTGGACCGCTACCGCAGCGTGGGCAGCGTGCTGCAGCAGGTGGGATGGAAGGCGCTGGACGTGGGCGGCGCGGGTGGACCGCCCGTGGAGCGCCCGCAGCGCAAGGGGAAGGAGGAGGCCGAGGAGCGGGAGCCGGAGCAGGCGCTGCCGCCGGGGTTGAAGGAGGGCCAGCCGCAGGAGGTGGTGGATGCGCGCGCGGTGAAGAAGCGCACGCGACCACCGCCGCGGTTCACCGAGGCCACGCTGCTCACCGCGATGGAGACCGCGGGAAGGCTGCTGGATGACCGGGAGCTGTCCGAAGCCATGCGGGAGACGGGGCTCGGCACGCCGGCCACGCGCGCAGCCATCATCGAGACGCTGCTCGGGCGTGGCTACATGAAGCGGCAGGGCAAGTCGCTCGAGGCCACGGACACGGGCATCGCGCTCGTGGAGCTGGTGCATCCGCACGTGAAGAGCCCGGCCATGACGGGGAGCTGGGAGGCGAGGCTCAAGCAGGTGGAGGCGGGGCAGGAGACACTGGAGGCCTTCATGCGAGACATCGAGGACTACGTGCGCAGCGTGGTGGGCGAGGTGCCCGCGACATCCCCGCCACCGTCCCCTCTCCCCCTGGGAGAGGGAAAGGGTGAGGGGGCTGTGCACCGAACCCCCGTCACCCCCGAAGCCCTCCTGCCCCTCCTGCGCAAGACCTTCGGCCACGCGGGCTTCCGTCCCTACCAGGAGGAGGTCTGCCGCGCCGTGACTGCGGGCGAGGACGCGCTCCTGGTCATGCCCACCGGCGCAGGCAAGTCGCTCTGCTACCAGCTGCCGGGCCTCGCGCGCGGGGGAACCACGCTCGTCGTGAGCCCGCTGATTGCGCTGATGGAGGACCAGGTCCAGAAGCTCAAGGCCCTGGGACTCGCCGCCGAGCGCATCCACTCGGGACGCGAGCGCGCCGCCTCGCGCGCCGCGTGCCAGGCCTACCTCGCGGGTCAGCTGGACTACCTCTTCATCGCGCCCGAGCGGCTGGGAGTGCCTGGCTTCCCGGAGCTGCTCGCGAAGCGGACGCCCTCGCTGGTGGCCGTCGACGAGGCGCACTGTATTTCCCAATGGGGGCACGACTTCCGGCCGGACTACAGGCTGCTGGGGCCTCGTCTGGCGTCGTTGCGCCCCGCGCCGGTGCTCGCGCTCACCGCCACCGCCACGCCGCGTGTGCAGCAGGACATCCTCGCGCAGCTGGGGCTGAAGGGGCGCACGGGAGGCGCGGCGAGCACGTTCATCCACGGCTTCCGGCGCACCAACCTCGCGCTCGAGGTGGTGGAGCTGAACCCCGGCGCGCGCTTGGCGGCGGTGCATCAGCTTCTCGCGGACGAGGGGCGGCGGCCGGCCATCCTCTACGCACCCACGCGCAAGCGCGCGGAGGAGCTCGCCGAGGCGCTCTCGGGCGACTTCCCCACCGCGGCCTACCACGCGGGCATGTCGGCCCCGGCGCGCGAGGAGGTGCAGGCGCGCTTCCTCTCCGGGGCGCTGGAGGTGGTGGTGGCCACCGTCGCCTTCGGCATGGGCGTGGACAAGGCAGACGTGCGCACGGTCATCCACACCGCGCTGCCCTCGAGCGTGGAGGGCTACTACCAGGAGGTGGGCCGCGCGGGGCGGGATGGCAAGCCTTCGCGCGCAGTGCTGCTGCACGCCTACGTGGACCGTAAGACGCACGAGTTCTTCTTCCGCAACAGCTATCCCGAGCCGGAGGAGCTGCAGCGGGTGTTCCGCGCGCTGTCGGACGTCCCGCAGCCACCGGAGGCGCTCGCGCGGCGCACGCACCTGAAGGCCGAGGTGGTGGAGACGGCGCTGGAGAAGCTTTGGATTCACCGCGGCGCGGAGGTGGACCCGGAAGGGACCGCGCGTCGGGGAGCGGCGGGGTGGGAGGCGCCATACCTGGGGCAGCGCGCGCACCGGCTGGAGCAGCTCGCCCAGGTGGGTCGCTTCGCGGAGTCCCACGGCTGCCGCATGCTCCACCTGGTGCGCCACTTCGGCGACGAGGCGGACGACGGCACTCCCTGCGGCCAGTGCGACGTGTGCGCACCGAGGGAGACGACCGGACTCACGCGCAGACGGGCCCCGACCGTGGCGGAGCGCGCGGTGCTGGAGGGGATTCTCAACGTCCTGAGGGACGGCCCACGGGCCACCGGGCGGTTGCACAAGGAGGTCTGCGGAGAGGACGGCCTGGAGCGGCGTGGCTTCGAGGGGCTCCTGGGCGCGCTGGTGCGCGCGGGGCTGGTGGTGCTGGAGGACGCCTCCTTCGAGAAGGGGCGCGAGCGCGTGCACTTCCAACGTGCCTCCCTTTCCCCGACGGGCACGCGCTTCGGCGCGGCTGGGGCGGCGCGGGTGGAGCTGGAGGAGGCAGCGCTGGCGGAGGAGGCACCTGCGGCGCGCAAGGGGCGCCGCAAGGGGAAGGCGGGGAAGCACGGTGCGACGCAGGCACCTGCGCGCGCAGGGCGGGGAGAAGCGCGGTTTGAGGAGGCGCCTGGACTCGCGGGCCCCGGGGAGGCGCGGCTGGTGGAGGCGCTGCGGGCCTGGCGCCTCGAGGAGGCGCGGCGACGCAAGGTGCCGGCGTTCCGCATCT
Organism: Myxococcaceae bacterium; assembly: GCA_022616315.1. GTDB lineage: Bacteria > Myxococcota > Myxococcia > Myxococcales > Myxococcaceae > JAKEEX01. The sequence continues at coordinate 13,448 of JAKEEX010000373.1, read as the reverse complement.
TCACCGACCGGGTGATGGAGCAGCTGGCGCGCAATCGGCCCGAGGACGAGGACGCCCTCCGCTCCATCTCCGGCGTGGGTCCGCAGCTGGTGAACCGCTACACGGAAGTGCTGCTCGCGTTGATTGCGCGCTCAGGGTAGGGGGCGACTGCCGGGGGGAGCTGGGTCGGCACGCATCCGCGCAGCGAGGCAGAGCGCTGCGCAGGGACGCACGCCTGACGCTACTCCTGCTGGAGGTGCTCCCAAGGCGATGGCGAGGGCGTACATTCAATTCTCGGGCGAAGTCAGTAGGAGCTCGCGTTGGTAAGCGCGCGGGTCAGGAGTTCATCCACCGCTAGGCGGAGCGCCCAGTCCTGCAGATAGCCACGGTCAAGCGAGGCGCCAGACACGCGCAGGACCTGGACGATGTCTCGCCACTGCGTAGAGGACGTCTCTCCCCCCTGGCGAAACCACAGCAGCTTCCGCAGGACCGTGTCCTCGGGGCTCTTGACGCTGAGGCTCTCGCCCGGGAACAGCTCCACCTGCTGGCGGCGTGAGAACTCGCTCTGGTCGAAGTCACTGTCGCGCTTGATGAAGAGGTCAACCTTGGTTGCGGACGGCAGATGGAAGATGTTCCACGAGGAGCGGCGGCGGGCCGCCTCGCGCAGTGACTCCGCGTCGACGTCGAAGTCGGGGCCCAGGGCGGCCTCGAGCGCGGCAACCTGCTCGGCGCGCAGGTCCACGACGAAGTCGATGTCGTTGGTTGCGCGTGGTTCTCCCTGTATGGAGCTCGCCAGGGAGCCACCCAGGAAGTAGCCGATGCCGAGCGAGTCGAACGCGTGGCCGACCGTGAGGGCAACCTGAAGCGGAGCCGGGAGCGTTTCAGCGGGCATCGTCGGGGACGATTCCGTAGAGGCGTTCAGCTGCTTCGCGGCCATAGAGGCGGACGACCATGCGCACCCGGAGCTCCTCGGGAGTGACATCGGGGTGCTGCTGGCGGATGCCTGTCTCGGCGAGTCGACGGACCGTGACGGACAGGTCCGCCGCCTTGCGCAGTCGCTGGGAGGGCGTCAATCCGCGCAACAGCTCGAGGTAGCGGTCTCGCCGCTCGGGCACCGTGTCCTGGTCCATTCCTCGAACATAGTGCGGTCCACGCTGGAATGCCCTCGGCCTGGCCGACACATCTCGCTGGTGGGAGGGGAAGCAGGCGTTGTGGGGAGCAAGGTCCATCCAACCCTGGGCTTCACGAAGCCGCGCCGCTTCCAGGTCGTGCCTTCTCTGCGAGGACGCGCACTTCCGTCAGCACTCCGTCGGCGAGTACGGGCATCCCGCTCTCCTGCATTCCACGCAGGCTCGCCACGAGGAGGTGCTCCCACTCGGCGCGCGTGGGCGGCCGCTTCAGCTCGGAGCTGTACGCCTCCAGCACCGCGAGGATGGCGTCCCCGAGAATCTCCAGCGGTGCATCCCCGACGACGTCGTCGGTGTCGTAGACCTTCCACCACCCCATCTGTGTCCCCCTCCGTCAGCTTTTCTTGCCGAGCCACTCGGCGAGGTCCGTGTGGCCCTCGTGGGCGGCCCAACCCTGCGGCGTCGCATCGAAGGTGGTGTCGCGCACAGTGTGGTCCGCGCCGCGGGCGAGGAGGAGCGTGGCGATCTCGGTGTGCCCGCGCAGCGCCGCCCAATGAAGCGGTGTCGCGACGTGGTCGAAAGGCGGGCGCGCGCTGGCAGCGGCGCCGCGGTCGAGGAGCCAGGCAACGGCGTCGAGCTGCCCGCACATGCTCGCGAACACCAGCGCCAGCCCGAGCACCTCGGCGCGCGACGCGGGCCGCGTGCTCACCTGGCTGTAGTGGACGAGTGCGTGCGCATCGTCGGCGAGCGCGCCGTCTGCGCGGACGAACTGCGCCATCAGGTCGACGCGGCCGAGCCCCGCCGCCGTCACGAGGTCGTGGCGTGCGCCACGCTCGAGGAGGAAGCGTGCGGCGTCGAGCTCACCATAGTAGAGCGCGCCGACCAGCGGGCCGCCGTTGCGGAAGTCGATGTCCGCGCCGCGCACGACCAGGAGCTCGAGGAGCGGCCGCTGATGCCCGGCTCGGCGGGCCTCGAGGCTGGTCGCGACCAGGCCGAGGGTGCTCCAGCCGATGTCGTCGGGCTGTGACGGGCCTGGATGCGTTGCAGCGTCGACGTCGGCGCCGAGGTCGAGGCAAAGCCGGGCGAGCTCAATGGTCGCCGCCGGCAGTGGCCGGATCAGCGGGTTGCCCGCGACGTGGTGGAGCAGCGTCGCCTGGTGGAAGTACCCGCAGTAGTGACCGCTCACCGAGGTCACGTGCGCGTGCACCAGCGACGGCTGTGCCCGGATGCGCCGCTCGAGGTCCGCCGCATCGCCTGCGTAGAACGCCTCCAGTGCGTCGCCGAGAGCCGTCATGGCCGCATCGTATCCATCCGGGCGCCGTGCGTCCCATTCGGTCCAGCATCTGGAGCGCCTTGCCCAAGTTGACTCTCCCTCACGTGTCCAGAGGGGTGCTCGCCATGAGCCTACGCAGGAAATCTGCGTAGGCGTCCTTCATAGGCAGCTCCTCCTCGGTGTGGAGGTGCCTGCGCCGTGCCGTCACCGTACGGCCCGAGCGCGGGTCCACTCCCTGCTTCTCGTGCCACGACCACAGGACGCCCGTGCCGCGGCGCTGCCATGCGGGGAGCTGGGGGAAGTGGATGCCACGTGCGTGGAGCAGCTCGTGTTTGGCCTCCACGCTTGCACCGTGAAGGGCCATTGTGGCCTCTCGCACATCCATGCCCTCCTTCCGCAGCGTCCAGTAGCACCACCCATGGAGGGCGCAGCGCGCCGCGTCCTCCTGCCGCCAGCGGAAGTAGTCCACCACGTCCTCCACGCTGGCTCCGAGCCACACACGGCTGTCGAAGGTGGCGGGTGTGCTCGCACCCACGCTGAAAGTGGCCGCTGCGCGCGCCGCCGAGAGTGAGACCAGCTTCTCCACCTCCCGGTCGAAGGGCACCGCGTCGGGACGCAGGAGGATGCTCAGCTCGTCGCTCTCCGTGTAGCCATAGAGCGCCTGGAAGTCCTCCACCAGCGCGCGCGTCGTCTGCACCATCAGCGCGTGGAGCGAGGCGTCGAACGGCTTCTCGTAACGGCCCTCCGTGAAGTGGGAGAAGCCGCGGCCGTCCATGCGCAGCACCACCCACGCGCCCGGAAGCACCCTCAGCGTGTGGAACACCTCACGGGAGCGCATGCGTGACTCCAGCGACTCACGCTTCATGCTGCGCCTCCCGCGGATTCGCCGGGTGCCTCCGGTTCCCACGTTGCCACGTCGAACCCTCGCGGAGTGAGCATCACCTGGTAGAGGACGTCGAAGCCCTCGGAGAGGTGGGGAGGCTGCAGCTGGGCTGCGAGGATGTAGATGGCCTCGTCCGGCACACGCGCCCGCCCCTTGCGTCCGGCGTTGCGTGACAGGCACTCGCGCAGGCGGGCGTGGAAGAAGTAGCCCACGACGCGGGCACCGTGCCGACGAGCGACCTCGAGCACGCCGGCTCTGCTGACCCGGGTGGGGTGGGTGTTGTCCACCACGACCGGGTGCCCGGCCTCCAGGGCCTGCGCGAGCAGCTGACGCAAGCGCTGCTCCTTGTGCCGCGCGTTCGGCCAGTTGTCCTTGCTGAGGTGCACGTGCGTGGAGGCGAAGCGCTCCCTGTAGAACGTCGTCTTGCCGGCGCCGGGCACTCCGATGAAGACGACGACTTCCATGCTGTGCACCTCGTTGCCTGCGGACGTGTGCGGAGATTGGCCCTGCGTCAAAGATGGACGCGCGGCGAGAGGGAGAGGGGAATTGGGGACGGGACTGTGAGCATGCGGGCCCTGCTTGCGGACGGGCGAGCGGCGGACGGCGATGTTGTGGTCGCCGTGCCCGGCTCCATGAGAACGTACCGCCCATGCGCTCGTGCACCGCAGACATCGCCGGCCCCGTCCACTACGCGGACTTCGGGGGCGAGGGCCCGCCCATCGTGCTCGTGCACGGCCTGGGCGGGAGCCACCTCAACTGGATGACGGTCGCAGGGCCCCTCACCCGGTTCGGCAGGGTGGTGGCGCTGGACCTCGCGGGATTCGGACGGACGCCCCTGGCTGGCCGCAGCGCGAGCGTGGAGGCGAGCCTCGGCCTGCTCGAGGCCTTCCTGACGCAGGTGGTGGGGGCGCCCGCCGTGCTCTTCGGCAACTCGATGGGCGGGCTGCTCTCGCTCGCCCTGGCGGCGAAGGCACCGGAGCGCGTGCGCGGGCTGGTGCTCGTCAATCCGGCCCAGCCGCGTCCCCCCGGGGTGCCGCTGGATGGAGAGGTGTTGAGCCGTTTCGTGGTGGCCTCGATCCCCGGCGTGGGCGAATGGGCCGTGGGGCGCGCCGCCCGGAAGCTGGGTGGGCCGGGGCTCGTGAGGGACATGCTGCAGCTGTGCTGCCGGGACATGGCGCGTGTGCCTCGCGCTGCCGTGGAGGCGCACGTGGCGCTCGCGTCCGAGCGGCTCGCCACCATGCCGTGGTCGCACGCTGCGTACCTGGAGGCGTCGCGAACGCTCGTTCGCTTCATCCTCCGTCCCAAGCGCTTCCGCCCGCTCGTGGAGGCGGTGCGCTGCCCCACGCTGCTCCTCCACGGAGCGCATGACCGGCTGGTGCACGTCGGCGCCTCGGAGTCGCTCGCGCGGTCCAGGCCCGACTGGCGCTTCGAGGTATTTCCCGACGCGGGCCATGTCCCTCAGCTGGAGGAGACAGAGGGCTTCGTCTCGCGTGTGGGTGCGTGGCTCGGTGAGCTGGCGCCGGCGCCGGCGCGGGCCGCGGTGGGCTGAGGGCCAGGCGGGGTCGCGGCAGCCCTCTCACCCCGTCCCTCTCCCAGGGGGAGAGGGGAATGGGCTCCCAGTGGGAGTGGGGGCCCACGCTCGCGTGGTGAGCAGACGGGCGTCCAGGAGCGCCTGCGTCCGCGCTGGAGCGCTCCGAGCGCGCCCGGGTAGTCTCGCAATCCCTTTGAGCCCCATGGTTCTGGAGCCCCTCTATTGCGGATTGCCCCCCTTGCGTCGTCGCTGATGCTGCTCCTGCCTTCTCTCGTCTCCGCGAAGGTGCTGTGGAGGGGCAACTTCGAGACGGGCGACATCTCCCAGTGGAACGGTCGACCGCAGATGATGGCCGCGGACCGGCTGAAGGTGGTGCCCTCGCCCGCGCAGGAAGGCCGGTACGCCCTCGAGGTGACGGTGCAGCAGGGCGACGACCCCATCGACGCCAGCGGGAACCGCAGCGAGCTCGTGCGCACCCAGGGAAACGAGGTGGAGGGAACCGAGTACTTCTACCGCTGGACGACGATGTTCGCGGAGGACTTCCCCGCGCCGAACACGTGGCAGCTCTTCGTCCAGTGGCACCACTCGGGCAGCAGTGGCTCGCCGCCGGTGGAGTTCGTGGTGAAGGACGAGTCCATCAAGCTCGAGGTGGGCGGCACCGCGACGCCTGCGTGGAGCACGCCGCTGGTGCGCGGCGTGTGGCACGAGTTCATCTTCCACGTGCGCTGGTCGTCCGACCCGGACGAGGGCTTCGTTGAGCTGTACCACAACCGCGAGCTCGTCCTGCCCAGGCGCTCCGTCGCGACCCTGTTCCCCGGGCAGCACAACTACATGAAGGCGGGCCTGTACCGGAACGAGACCATCACCCCGGTGGGTCGCCTCTGGCACGACGGCTTCGTGCAGGCCACCACGCTCGAGGACGTGCTGCCGCCTCCGCCGCCAGGCACGGTGACGCCTCCTGCAGGGACGCCTGACGCGATCACTCCCCCTCCGACCGTCCCATGGGAACAGCCGCCGGTCCCCGCTTCCCCGGGCTGGCAACCCGAGGTGCGGGGCAGTGAGGGCGCCGTGGGCTGCAACACGTCCGGTGCAACGCCCTGGGCCGCAGGCCTCCTCCTGCTCGCGGCGCTGACACGGGGGCCGCGCCGGCGCGCACGTCGCTGAGCTTCGCGCGAAGCAAGGTGGATCCCTCACTGCCTCTGCCCCGGTCGGCGCTCGAAGGCAGGTGGCTCCCGAGTCCTTGGGCGGGACGTCGTGGCGCGTGCGTCAGTGCACGGTGGGGATGAGCCGGTCGGCGATGGGTGAGCCGTTGCCGGGGTCCAGCACGATGACGTCGCGCGCGGAGTGGATGCCCCCGGCAATGTAGAAGCCCACGCGCACCTGGGCGGTGTCGGTCAGTCGGCCCTCGTGCTGCTTCTGCAGCCAGGTGAAGCGCGTGCGGGGGTCGATGCGAACGGTGATGTCCTCGCCGGCCGCGGCGTCGTGCAGGGTCAGGTGCTCCGCCCCGGAATCGACGATGTTCCCGCTCACCACCTTCTCCACGTTGCCCAGGCCCTCGCTCCGGTTCTCGGTCCGCATGGTCGCTCCCGACGCGTCAGCCCGCTCCCCCTGGCGTCCTGCCGGACGTGCGGCCGCACCAGGGGCCTGCCGCTCCAGCTCGCCAGGGAGGAGGAGTTCGACGTCCATTCAGCCATCAAGCTGGGGCCGGCCCCCGCTTGGGCCAAGCACGGACCTTGCCCCCGCCCCCGACGCGGCCAACGGAGCGGGCGAGCGCAACGCCGGAATGTCCAGTGCGCTTCGCGGCGGCCAGGAGCGACGAGCGCCCCTGTCTCCCGTCAGTACATGTCCGGCATGTGCGGCGCGGGGCCCGCGAAGAGGGCCTCCGCGGAGACGAGCGCATCGGGCGTGCCTTGCAGCACCCCCACCGCAGCGAGCGCGGACGCCGTGCGGTGTCCCGAGTAGAGACAGGCGAGCGCACGTGCGTCGCAGCGCAGCGCGCCCTCGCCGCCGCGCCTCACGCGCGCCTCGCCTCCGCTCACCTCGAGCACCCAGCGCCCGGCGTTCTCCGGGAGCAGCGCGTCCTCGACCTCCAGGTGGAGCGAGGCCGTCATTCCGCGTGGGTAGCCGCGCGCCGTGAGCGCCGCTTCCACGTCCAGCACCCGCAGCATCCAGTGGTACAGCACCTGGGTGGACACGGTCTGCTCGTCGAAGAGCTGCACCAGCGGGTCCGCAGGTCCGCCGTACCAGACGATGTCGCGCACCAGCGAGCCGTGGTCGGCGAGGAAGGTGAGCAGCCGGCGCCACCCGTTCGGACTGCGTGCCGCCCAGTCGGTGAGCACGAGGTCGAAGTTGAACGTGCTGCCCGGCGGACGCACGCGCGCCAGGAAGACGTAGCCCGTGAGCCGCCCTCCCTCCTCGAGCACGTAGCCGCTGGCCGCCATGCCGCGCGGATGCTGCACGCGGTGCCACACGTAGGATCCACGGTCCAGCCAGCCCTGTCTGTGTTGCGCGAGCTCGCGATAGAGCGCCTGCACAGCGGGGAGGTCCTGCGCGACGAAGGGGCGCAATGCGGGCTCCCGAGGCCCCTCCGGGACGGAGATGACGGGGGCGCGCAGCTCGCAGCGCACGCCGGCCTGCTCGTAGCCCACGCGCCGGTAGACGGGCTGCGTTGCGGGATAGAGCCCCGCGAGTGGGAAGCCCGCCTGACGGGCCTCGCGCAGCGCCTCACCCATCATCCAGGTGGCCGCGCCGCTCCCGCGTGCCCAGGGTGCAACGGCCACTCCCGCGACCCCGAAGAGGCGCACCGGCCGGCCGCCCCAGAATTGGCCCATGGGGATGCCCACGAGGCCACCCACCACCTCGCTCCCACGACGAAGCACGCGCAGGTTCTCGTGGCCCGAATAATCGAACCAGGCAGGTGCATCCGCTGCAGGGAAATTGAAGGACTCGGCCAGCACCTCGCCGAGGCGCAACCGCTCCGCGTCCCCCGCGGGGCGGCCAAAGGCGAAGGACGTTCCGCTCGCACCCATGTGCGACACGCTAGCCGCTCGCAGGGGACACGACGAGCCGGTGCGCAACGGTGGGATGTCGTCTCGAGCCGGGGACTTGCGGTGCGCCCCACTTCTTGCGAATGGTCAGGGCCCTGCCGCACCGGGCCACATCCGGTGGGCACGCACACCTCCTCGGGGAGGGGTGCGCAGCATCAACCCCTCACCCACGCCGAGTCCCATGCGCCTGACTGCCGCCCTCTCCGTGCTGTTCCTGCTCTCCGCCTGCGGTCCCACGTCCGTCCCCGCCGCGCAGAACCTCGCCACCGAAGCGACCTGCGACTGGTACGAGAAGTGCGACGAGATCGGCGCCGACAAGACGTACCAGGATCGCCAGGAGTGCGAGGTCGCGAGCCGCAACGCCTTCCAGGACGTGCTCTGGCCCGAGGGGCAGTGCATGAAGATTGACCAGGAGGCCTTCGACACCTGCCTGGACCGCATCCGAGGGACCACGTGCGGCAACCCGCTGGACTTCCTCACGACGCTCAGCATCTGCAGCGCCAACAACGTCTGCACGGAGTGAGCGCGCGCCCGAGGAGCGGTAGGATGTCCTCCTATGTCCGCTCCTTGTGACGTCGTGGTGGAGAACGGCCTGGTCTTCGACGGGACCGGCCGTGCGCCGAAGGTGCAGCACCTGGGCATCCGGGATGGGAAGGTGGTGTCCCTGGGGGACACGCCTCCGCCTCGCGGCCCCGGCACGCGCGTCATCGACGCGACGGGCCGCTGGGTGACGCCGGGGTTCATCGACCTGCACACCCACTACGACGCGGAGGTGGAGCTCGCGCCCGGGCTCGGTGAGTCCGTGCGCCACGGCGTCACCACGGTGATGATGGGCAGCTGCTCGCTGTCCCTCGCGGTGGGCACCCCCGAGGACCTGGCCGACCAGTTCTGCCGCGTCGAGGCCATCCCCTACGACGTGGTGCGCCCGCTGCTCGAGCAGCGCAAGGACTGGCAGACGCACGCCGAGTACTTCCAGCACCTGGGCGCGCTGCCGCTCGGGCCCAACGTGGGCTCGTTCGTGGGCCACTCCGCCATCCGCGCGCACGTGATGGGACTGGAGCGCAGCCTCGACGAGCGCGTGCGCCCGTCGGCGGACGAGCTCGCGCGCATGGACGCGCTCCTGAAGGAGGGCCTGGACGAGGGCTACGCGGGCCTCTCCATCATGACGCTCACCTGGGACAAGGTGGGCGGCAACCGCTCCATCCGCAGCCGGCCGCTCCCGTCCACCTTCGCGCCCTGGTCCGAGTACCGCCGCCTCAACCGGCAGCTGCGCGCGCGCGGCCGCGTCTTCCAGGGCGTGCCCAACATCACCACGAAGGTGAACGCCCTCCTCTTCCTCATGGAGAGCGTGGGGCTGTGGCGGCGGAAGCTGAAGACGACCGTCATCTCCATGATGGACACCCGCGCGGACCGCGGTGTCCACCGGCTCGTCGGTCCGCTCTCGCGCTTCTTCAACCGGGTGCTCGGGGCGGACTTCCGCTGGCAGGCGCTGCCCGAGGTGTTCGACATCTGGTCGGACGGCGTGGACGTGGTGCTCTTCGAGGAGTTCGGCGCGGGAGCGGCGGCGCTGCACCTCCAGGACGCGCTCGAGCGCCAGCGGCTCCTCAACGACGCGGGCTACCGGCGCTGGTTCAAGCGTCAGTGGAAGAACCGCTGGTTGCCCCGCGTGTTCCACCGGGACTTCAACCAGGCCCAGGTGCTGCGCGCGCCGGACGCGTCCCTCGTGGGCAAGTCCTTCGCGGAGCTCGCCCGTGAGCGCGGACAGGACGTGGTGGACACCTTCCTGGACCTCGTGGCCGAGCACGGCACGGCGCTGCGCTGGTACACGGTGGTGGGGAACGACCGTCCGGAGGAGCTCGAATACATCGTGAGCCATCCGGACGTGCTCATCGGCTTCTCGGACGCAGGCGCGCACCTGCGCAACATGGCGCACTACAACTTCCCGCTGCGGCTCCTTCGCCTGGTGCGGGAGGCGGAGCGGCAGGGGAAGCCCGTCATGCCCGTGGAGCGCGCGGTGCACCGCCTCACGGCGGAGATTGCGGACTGGCTGGGGCTGGATGCGGGGACGCTCGCCGTCGGGCGCCGCGCGGACGTGGTGGTGGTGAACCCCGAGAAGCTGGGGCCCGAGCTGGACGTGGCGCAGGAGGCCCCCATGCCGGAGTTCGGCGGCTTCGTGCGGATGGTGAACCAGGATGGGGGTGCGGTGGACGCGGTCCTCATCAACGGCCGCGTGGCGGTGCAGGGTGGAGTGGCGCTGCCCGAGCTCGGCAAGGCGCGCGGCTTCGGTCGCGTGCTGCGGGTGGGACGGGCCGGAGAGGACGCGGCAGCCCCCGCGCTTCTTGCCGCGGGCTGACGGGGCTGCGCCCACGGTCACCTTCGCTGCGCGGCTCCGTGTGCGGGTCAGTGCACGGAGGGCGGCTCCTGCTCCGCGATTGGGGGGCGTGTCCTCATGGCGTGCTCCCGGTGCGCGGCGATGTCGGCGAGGGCGAGCACCCCCTTCAGCCGGCCTCGCGCGTCCGTGCACAGGAGGCGTGCCTTGTGGTGCTCGTGCATCAGGCGCTCCGCATCACTGACGGCGTCTCCGGGGCGGCAGGCCACCACCTCGTGTGTCATGACGGCGCGCACCGGGAGGGCGGAGGAGCGCCTCTCCGCCACCACGCGGAGGACGACGTCCCGGTCGGTCAGCGTGCCCAGGGGCCTGCCGTCCGCGTCGCACACCGGGAGGAAGCCCACGTCCGCATCGCGCATCCGTCGCGCGGCCGCCTCCACCGTCTCGTCGGGAGAGACCGTCACCACCTCACGCTTCATCACCTCGCTGACGCGCATGGGGCACCTCCTCCAGTCGTGAAGCGCGTCCTCTCGAGAAGATGGTGCGAGGGGAGAGTCAGCGCCTCAGGTTGCCCACGGTGAGCGTCCGGCGCACCGGCGGCTCCTCCGTCCGGGGGGCTGATTCGGCGCGTTCGCCCGCTGCCTCCACCTCCTCGTGCGAGGCCCCGGCGATGATGAGGCGGAACTTCTCGCTCGCCTCGCCGATGTGCGCGGCCTGGTCCGGGTCCAGCATGCGGATGAGCTCCCAGAAGAGGGCCGCGTGCTCCTTCTCCTCGTCCATCACGTGGCGGAGCACGCGCTTTGCCGCCTCGTTGTCCGTGGCGTCGATGTGGGCCGCGTAGAGGTTGATGGCGTCGAGCTCGGCCTCCATGTCGAGGCGCATGGCGCGCGCCAGCTCCGTGTCCGTCAGCTGGCGGGGGACAATCGAGTGGAAGGGGTCTGTCTGGGGCATGGACGTGTCCTTTGGGTCCCTGGACGCTAGCCCTTGAGCCGGGCGTCAATCTGCTCGATGAGGCGCCGCTCCTCCTCGCCCATCCTGCCATCGCTCGCCGCCAGCGCCCGCGCCGCGGTGAGCACGTCGTCGGGGCGGGTGCGCAGGATGACCATGTCCGGCTCCGGCAGCGCGTTGCCCTGCTGCAGCTTGTGCAGGAGCTCCTGCAGCGCGTGCTCGGGGACGTTCCAGCTGCGGCCCAGGCCGAAGATGACCTGGGGCTCGCGTGGGCTCAAGCTGCGGTCGCTCCAAGCAACCTTGAGGAGCAGCTTGATGACCTCGGTGTTGAAGCGGTCCTCATCGGAGACGGTCATCGCGCGGCCTCGACGGTGGGTGGACACCGTGAAGTCTAGGCCTGCGGGGCGGTGTGCCCGTCGAAGGTGTTGCGTCGAGTGACGAAGGCCGGACAGCGGCGGCCGTTTGACATTCCACTTACCCTGTTCCTCTCCCAGGGAGAGAGTTGGGAAGTGGGGAGTTGCGCTCGCTTCAGGCGACCTGCGCGCGGGACTCGCGGGTGAAGCGCAGCGCCGTCACCGGGGACTCGAAGCCCTTGACGCTGAGCGACACCTCCTCGGCTCGCCATCCGTCCGCGAGGAGCGCTCCCGGCCCTCCCGCCTCGGCCACGAGCTCCGCGGGGGCGAGCACGTCTCCGCCGCGGCTCTCGCCCTGCACCCGCGCCGCGAGGTTCACCGTGGTGCCGAAGTAGTCGAGCCGCTCGTTGAGGGTGACGGCGAAGGCGGGTCCACAGGCGAGCCCCACCCGCAGGCCCACGGATGGGTGCAGCCCCTCGCGTCGGCTCACCCCGGCCATGGCCGCGTGCAGCCCCGCCGCCGCGCGGAGGGCCGCCGCCGGCTCGAGGAAGACCGCCATCACCGCGTCACCGATGGTCTTCACCAGCACGCCACCCTCGCGCTCGAGGACGGTGCGCAGCGCATCGAAGTGGCCCCACACGAAGCGGAACGCACGCGCGTCCCCCAGCTGCCTGTAGAGCGCGGTGCTTCCCACGAGGTCCGTGAAGAGCACCGCCACGCGCTGGGTGGCCAGCTGCACCCCGGGAGCGAGCACGTGCGCGCCGAAGAGGTCGCTGTCGCGGGGGCTGAGGAGCAGCTCGCACGCCATCAGCGCGTCCTGCAGCCACGCCGCCGTCTCCACGACGGCCAGGGTGTGGCGCGCGCCCCGGTTGGCGAGTGTAAGGCTCAGCTCGGCCCCCGCCTCGAGCCTCGCGTCCAGGCCCTCGACCCCCTCCGGCGTGAGCGCGAGCTGTGCGCCGTGCGCTGCCGCTCCCTCCACCACGTCCAGGAGGCGCAGGCCACCCTCGCCGGAGAAGCGCACCCGGTAGCGCCCCGGGGGAAGGCGGACCCGCGCCTCGTGTCGCTCGCCGGGCGCGAGCAGCCGCTGGATGACGATGTGCGGGGTGTTGGCGGGACCGCCGATGCAGAAGCGGCGGACCTCGCACGTGCGCACCGACGGGTGCGGCGAGAAGACCACCTCCAGCGTGCGCGACAGGTCCACACCGAACTGGGCGCTGCACGTCTCGCACGCAGCCTGCTCGCGCACCTCGGCGAGGGACGTGTGCGACGCCACGCTTCCGCGGCAGTGGGGGCACACGACGTCCCAGCTCAGCACGAGCACCCCGGCTCGCGTGGCGGCGAGGAACAGCTCCAGCACCGCCGCCCGCTCCGCCTTCCACCTCCGCGCGTAGCGGTGGGGTTGCATCCGGGTGAGCGCGCCGGGAGAGTCCGTGGCCAGCGCATCGGCCAGGCGCCCGAGCAGCGGCGAGTCGAACGAGGCGCGCATCCGCTCCACGGCAGAGGTGATGCGCTTGCGGGTGGATGCGTCCACCGGCTGTCGGCTGTCCTCCTCCGCCACCGTGAGCGGCTCCTCCTTCGACAGACGCCTCGCCCACCCCTCCATCACGCGGCGGAAGCGCCGCAGGACCACGTGGCGGGTGATGATGGGGGAGGCGAGCGCGGGAAGGGCACCTCGTGGCTCCACCTCGAAGCTGAGCCGCGCGCGGCAGGCGTCCTCCCCCTCGGGCGCCAACGAGAGGCTGACGCGCATCCAGCGCGCGGGGCCACGGACGTAGTGGCGGTCCACGCTCCAGTGGCGCGCGTAGTCCCATGCGTAGGGCAGCTCCTCGTACTCCCAGGTGCCCAGCTGCCAGTAGGTGCCGATGCGTCGAGCGGGCAGGCCCTCCCGCGGCTCGTGCCGGTAGCGCACCGCCGGCAGGCCCACGAGGGCATTCATCAGGTCGGTGTCCGCCACGAGCGGCCAGACGCGCTCGGGAGG
>JAKEEX010000041.1 GCA_022616315.1 Myxococcaceae bacterium | reverse complement strand
TCCACCGCGATCGCCTGGTGGGCGTGCTCAACGTCGAGGATCCCGACCCCGGCGCCTTCACCAGCGATGCGGTCACCGCCCTCCAGGTCCTGGCCCGCCACCTGGCGGTGGCCATCGAGAACGCCCATCTCTTCCGCGAGTCGCGCCGGTACGCCGCTGTGCTCACCACCCTCCACGACATCGCGCGCGAGATCGCCTCCATCCTGGACCTCGACGACCTCCTCTCGCGGGTGGCGGAGGAAGTCAAGCGCGTCATCGACTACGAGAGCTTCGGCATCCTCCTGCTGGACGAAGGCGCCGGAGAGCTGGTCTTGCGGAAGGCCGTCCCCTACGTGAAGGGAGCGGGCAAGGAGCGCATGCCCCTGGACGAGGGCCTGTGCGGCGCGGCCGCGCGGGAGAAGCGCGCGATCCTGGTGGGGGACGTGCGCAGCGACCCCCGCTACCTGGAGGTCATCGCGGAGGCGCGCTCCGAGCTGGTGGTGCCTCTCATCTACAAGGACCGGGTGGTCGGCGTCTTCGACCTGGAGTCGCCGGTGGTGGACCGTTTCACGGAAGAGCACGTGCGGATCCTCACCCCGCTGGCCGCGCAGGTGGCGGTGGCCATCGAGAACGCGCGCCTCTACGACGAGCTGTTCCGGCGCGACGACCGGCTGCACCGCGAGCTGTCGCTGGCCCGCGACGTCCAGCACGGCCTCTTCCCGGAGGACAGTCCTTCCGGCGAGGGCTGGGAGGCCTCCGCCCACTTCCTTCCCGCCCAGGAGCTGGGTGGCGACCTCTACGACTTCTACGACCTCGGAGAGGGACGGCTCGGCCTCGCCATCGGCGACGTGAGCGGCAAGGGCGTGGCCGCCGCGCTCTACGGGGCCTTCGCCTCCGGGGCCGTCCGTGCCCGCGCCTTCGAGCAGCGTGAGCCGGCCGCGCTGCTCGAGCGCGTGAACCGCACCCTGCGACGCCGCGGCGTGGAGGGGTTCTTCTGCACGCTGGTGTACGCGATCTACGACTTCCGGGCGCGCCGGCTGGCGGTGGCCGGCTCGGGCCTGCCCTACCCCCTGCTCTATCACGCGCGCCAGGGGCGCTGCCGCGCGCTGGAGGTGGCGGGCCTGCCCCTGGGGGCGCTGGACGGCTCCCGCTACGAGGAGCGCGCCGTGGATCTGGAGGC
>JAKEEX010000372.1 GCA_022616315.1 Myxococcaceae bacterium | reverse complement strand
TACGAGATGGGGTTGCTCGTGAGGATGGATGAGAGCCGGGTCGCGCGAACCGGGAAGATCTCGGCGTTCGCGTGGCCCGCGATGTTCCCGACGAAGAACACCGCGAGGAAGGCACCGAAGCCCCACGCGCCCAGGAGGCCGAGCTGCGCCAGCGCAACCGCGGGCCCGAGCATCACCACGCACCAGCCGAGCGACTCGACCGGGTGCATCGAGAACCCGGTCATCGGCGTCGTCACGTGCGACACGTGGTGCCAGCGGTGCATCCAGAAGAGCGGCTTCGTGTGCATCGCGCGGTGGAGCCAGTAGTAGAGGGCCTGGAATCCGTACCAGGGCACGGCGAACCCGAGCAGCTGCGCGGCCCACCCCTGAGAGAAGCGCAGGACACCGGTCGCGAACGCAAGGGCGAGCACGGGCACGAAGACGACTTGGAAGAGCGCCGTGCCGAGGGCCTCGTGGGCAACCTGGCCCGGCGCGAGCTTCACGGCGAACACCGTGCGCCCGAGCGCCGATGCACGCCGCTCCGAGACGTAGCCGAGGACGAGGCCGACCGCCGTCAGCGCGAGACACACGAGCGCGCACGCGAGGAGCAGCACGGGGAACGACATCGCTGAGGGGTCCATGAAACACCATGCTGGCGCCTGCCCCGCGCGGGTCCAAGCCTGTCACGGGCGCCACAGTGCGTCCCCTGATGTCGGGGAGCAGGCCCATTGATGCCGGCGCGGGAAGTCCCGTCCAGGGTCGCCGGACAGCCGCGCCTCACCGCCTTGCCCACTCGCCCTGAGGGGACCCAACCGCCCCCTCTCCCCCTGGGAGAGGGACAGGGTGAGGGGGCTGTCTACCCGCGCCCGCTCTAGGGTGCACCGGCACCGCGCGAAGCACGCGCTCGCTCTCGCTCCCCCACCTCCGGCACCGCGCTGCCGAGCCGCTCGGCGATGCCGGAGAAGCGGTGCAGCGCGCGGCGCACCCCCACCTCCAGCTGCGCGGGCGCCCCCACGAGCACGACGGAGCGCCGGGCGCGCGTGATGCCGGTGTAGAGCAGCTCCCGCGTCAGCAACGGAAGGTCGCGCGACGGGAGCACGAGCGCCACCCTGTCGAACTCGGAACCCTGCGCCTTGTGCACGGTCATCGCGTACGCGTGGCGAATCCGGTGACGCAGCCCGTCCAGCGGAAACGCGACGAAGCTGTCTCCTCTTCGGAAGGCCGCCATGAAGTGCTGCCGCCCCTCCGCACCCGTGTCCACGCCGCGGATGATGAGCCCCTGGTCGCCGTTGAACAGGTTGCGCCCGTAGTCGTTCTGCTCGACGAGGATGGGCTCGCCCGGGAGGAGCTCCGGGGCCTGACGCAGGCTTCCGCCCAGCTTCGCCGAGCGCACGGCCCGCGCGTGGAAGAACGCATTGATGGCCTCCGCCCCGGAGGGAGAGGACGCCCCGCGCGTGAGGCACAGCAGGCGCGCGGCCTCGAAGCGGCGGAACAGCGCGTCCAGGTCCGCACGGTCTGCGTCCGCACACACCCCCGTGTCGAAGCGGTACTCGTGCCGCACCAGCCGCTCGAGCCCGTCGTCTCCCCGCAGCACCTCCTCCCACCACCGCTCGAGGAACGCGCGGTGCTCCACGTCTCCCGGCTCACACGCGAGGAGCTCCATGCGCTCGAACCGCACCTCCGCGGCGCGCGCTCGCAGTGCCACGGTCTCGTCCGGCCCATCCCCGGGAGACGGCGGCACCCCGGCCTGGACGGCTCGGGCCACGGTGAGGATGTTCCGCCCCGCCGGGTCCTGCGGGTCCATGCGGTAGCTGCGTGTGAGACGCACCACCGCGCCTCGCTGTGCATCCCCCTCGCTCTCGCCGGTGGCCACGAGGTCGCGGAACACCGCACCCGCATCCACCGAAGGCAGCTGGTCCGCGTCCCCCAGCAGCACCAGCCGCGTCCCGGGGCGCACGCTGCGCAGCAGCCGCTCCATCAGGAAGAGGTCCACCATGGAGCTCTCGTCCACGATGACCACCTCCTCGGCGAGCGGGTTGTCCTCGTGGTGATGGAAGCGCTCCGTGGATTGCGAGTACCCGAGGAGCCGGTGAAGCGTGCGCGCCTCCGGCGGCGTGGCACGAAGCTGCGCATCCTCGGGCGCCGGGTTCACGACGGCCTCGAGGGCCCCGCGCACGGACTCCGCCATGCGCATGGCGGCCTTGCCCGTGGGTGCAGCGAGCGCCACCTGCTCCGGCCGCACACCGAAGCGCGCGAGCGTGCGGAGGATGGACACCACCACGGACGTCTTGCCGGTGCCCGGCCCCCCGGTGACGACGGTGAGCGGCCGGCACGCGGCGGTGTGCACGGCGCGCTCCTGCTCGTCATTGAGCGCCACCTCTCGCCCGCCGAACACGGACGGTCGCTCCCGGAGCTGCACCGAGGCCGCCCGCACCAGCGCTTCGTCCGCAACGGGCCCCTGCCCCAGGCGCACGCGCAGCGCGTCCACGAGCCGCATCTCGGAGCGGTGCAACCTCTGCACGTACAGCCATTCTCCATCGAGGATGAGCGGCAGCGCATCCCCCGCGCGCCCCAGCACGCTTCCCACCTGAGGTGGCACCTTCTCCACCAGCTCCGACACCGACCGCCGGTCCGAGGCACTCGCCCCCAGCCGCCCCAGCACCTCCTCGAGCAACGCCGCACCCGCGCCGCCGTGCACGGGGATGCGGGTGCTTCCCTCACGCACGCTCACCTGCGCGACGAACGCCAGGAGCAACAGGGCCCGCTGCTGTTTCGCAGGGGCCTCGGGCGCACACCGCGCGAGCTCCCACGCGAGGTGCAGCAGCTCCACGCCCTCCTCCCACAGCGAGGCGCCCTCCAGCAGCTCGAAGGGAAACGCGGGGCCACCGACCGCCCGCCTCCGGCCGCGAGTCCCCTCGTCTCCGATGCCCGCGAGCATCGCCTCCCGCGCAGTGCCTGTCGGAACCAGCAACCGTCCCCGCAT
>JAKEEX010000371.1 GCA_022616315.1 Myxococcaceae bacterium | reverse complement strand
TCGAGCGCTACCGCCGCCTCCCCGTCTCCATCCTCCCCTACGGCGTGCGCAAGCGCGTGGAGCTGGGCCGCGCGCTGTGCATGGAGCCGCGCCTCCTCCTGCTGGACGAGCCCGCCGCCGGCCTCAACCAGGAGGAGACGGAGGACATGGCGCGCTACGTGCTCGACATCCAGGAGGAGCTGGGCATCACGCAGGTGCTCATCGAGCACGAGCTTCGCTTCGTGATGGAGCTTGCGGACACGGTGGCGGTGCTGGACTTCGGGCGGAAGATTGCCGAGGGCCCGCCGGACGAGGTGAGACGGAATCCGCGTGTCACCGAGGCCTACATCGGGGTTGCGGCATGAGCCTGCTGATGGAGGACCTCCTCTGGGCGTACCCCGTCCCGGAGCCCGAGCCGTCGAAGGAGCTGCTCGCGGCAGAGGCGCTCCCGGACACGCTTCCCGCGCGGCTCCTCGAGCTGGCGCTGAGGCACCCGGAGCGGGTGGCGCTGCGACACAAGCGTCTGGGCGTGTGGGAGGAGCTCACCTGGCGCGAGTACCTGGACGGCGTGCGTGCCGCGGCGCGGGGCCTCTGGGAGCTGGGAGTGCGCGCCGGGGATGCGGTGGCCATCCTCAGCGACAACCGTCCCGAGTGGCTCTTCGCGGACCTGGGCGCGCAGGCGCTCGGCGCCCTGGCCGTGGGCATCTACCAGACGAACCCCGTGCCGGACGTGGCCTACATCCTCCAGGACAGCCGCGCCCGCGTGCTGCTGTGCGAGGACCAGGAGCAGGTGGACAAGGCCGTGGCCTGCCGTGCGGACACGCCGGGCGTCGAGCACGTCGTCGGCTTCGACGCGCGCGGCACCCGACACGTGGACGACGCGCGCCTCCTCACGTGGGACGCGTTCCACACGAGGGGCAGCGCGCTCCTCGAGGACGGCTGGTTCGAGGCGCGGCTGGCGGAGCTGGCTCCGCACACACCGTCCATGGTGGTCTACACCTCGGGCACCACGGGCCAGCCGAAGGGCGCCCTGCTCTCCGCGTACAACGTGCTCGACTCCGCTGGCGAGCTGGTGGGCATGCTCGACGTGGGACCGGAGGACTCCGTCCTCTCCTACCTGCCGCTGTGTCACGTCGCGGAGAAGATCTTCACGCTCTACCTGCCCCTCTCCGCCGGCTGCGTGGTGCACTTCGGGGAGAGCCTGGACACGGTGCGCGAGGACCTGCGTGAGGTGTCTCCCACGGTGTTCCTCGGCGTGCCGCGCATCTGGGAGAAGATGCACGCCTCCGTCAGCCTGCGCATGAAGGACGCGTCGTGGCTGAAGCGGCGCCTCTTCGACTTCTTCACCGTGCGCGGACGCGAGGTGGCGCGGCGGCGGCGCGAGGGGCGGGCCACGGTGGCGGACCGGCTGCTCTGGGCGCTCGGGGACGTCTGCGTCTTCCGCCCCCTTCAGGAGAGGCTGGGGCTGCGCCGGTGCCGGCTCGCGGTCACGGGAGCGGCGCCGGTGTCCGCGGAGCTGCTCGAGTGGTTCGACGGCGTGGGCGTGGCCATCTGCGAGGGGTACGGGCAGACGGAATGCGCGGGCGTGAGCCACATGACGCCCCCGGGGCGGCGCAGGCTCGGCAGCGTGGGCAGGCCCATCCCGGGGGTGGAGTGCCGCATCGCGGAGGATGGCGAGGTCCTCGTGCGCGGCAGCAACGTCTTCTGCGGCTACCTCCACCGCCCGGACGCGACGGCGGAGACGGTGGACGCGGACGGCTGGCTCCATACGGGCGACGTGGGCCGCGTGGACGAGGACGGCTTCCTCTTCATCACGGGGCGCAAGAAGGAGCTCCTCATCACCTCGGGTGGGAAGAACCTGTCACCGGAGAAGATAGAGAACGCGCTCAAGACGAGCCCGTACATCAAGGAGGCGGTGGCCATTGGCGACGGGCGGCACTTCGTCTCCGCGCTCGTGCAGCTGGACGAGGAGGCGGTGAGCGACTGGGCAACTCGGCAGCGACTGCCGCACACCTCCTACGCGGACCTCGCGGCGAACCCCGCGGTGGTGGACCTGGTGGCGCGCGAGGTGGACAAGGCAAACGCGCTGCTCGCGCGGGTGGAGCAGGTGCGTGCGTTCCGCATCCTTCCGAAGGAGCTGCACCAGGATGACGGCGTGCTGACGGCCACGCAGAAGGTGCGCAGGCGCGCGGTGCACGCGGCGTACCCGGAGCTCATCGAGTCCATGTACGGAGGGAAGAGCGCATGACGACACTCCTGCAGCTCACCGTGTCCGGCCTCGCCCTGGGCGTCATTTACGCGCTGGTGGCGCTCGGCTTCGTGGCCATCTACCGCGCCTCGCGCGTCTTCAACTTCGCGCACGGCGAGCTCCTCACCTCCGGTGCCTTCCTCATGGCGAGCGCCACGGAGGCAGGAGTCCCCTGGGTCACGGCCCTTGGCCTCTCACTCGTGGCAACGGGTCTCCTCGCCGCCTGTGTGGAGCGCGTGGTGCTGCGCCCCCTCGTCGGCCGGCCCGTCTTCGTCACCATCATCCTCACGCTCTTCGTGGGGCAGCTGCTGCGCGCGCTGGTCATCGTCGCGTGGGGCGCGGAGCCACGCGGGCTTCCCACGCCCTGGGACACCACGGCCACGGTGGAGGTGCTCGGGGCACGGGTGCTCGTCAACTCGCTCGTGGCGGCAGGGGCGGGGGCGGTGGCGCTCGCGGCGTACTTCCTCCTCATCCGCTTCAGCCGCCTCGGCGTGGCGATGCGCGCAGCCAGCCAGGACCAGGAGGTCGCGCTGGCTCTCGGAATCCCGGTGGGTCGCGTCCTCGGCGCCACCTGGGCCGTGGCCGGCATGCTCGCGGCGCTCGCGGGCATCTTCCTCTCCCTCTTCCCACGCAGCGTGGATGCGAACCTGGGCTTCATCGCCCTGCGCGCCTTCCCGGCGGTCATCGTGGGCGGGCTGGACTCGGCGGTGGGAACGGTGCTCGCGGGCCTCCTGCTCGGACTCCTCGAGGTGCTGGCGCAGGGGTACGTCAACGAGGCGCTCGGTCCCTTCGGACACAACTTCCACACCGTGTTCCCCTACGTGGTGATGATGGGCTTCCTCGCGCTTCGGCCCCACGGGCTGCTCGGGACGCGCGAGGTGCAGCGGGTGTGAGGGAGACGGCATGCCGACACGCGCCCTGGTGACGAGCCACGAGCAGGACCTCGCCCTCTACCCGGATGTCTGGCACCGGCTGGCCATGGTGCTGGGCAGGGCGACGGCGCTCGCCTTCCCGTTCCTCGCCTCCGCGCGCTGGGTAGGGGTGGGCAACGCGGCCCTGGTGGCGGTGGTGGGGGCGCTGGCGCTGATGATTCTCACCGGCTTCTGTGGCCAGGTGAGCCTGGGACACGCGGCCTTCCTCGCGCTGGGCGCCTACACCGCGGCGGTGCTGGGACAGAAGCTCGGGCTCCCGTTCTGGCTGCTCCTCCCCGCGAGCGGAGCGGTGGCCGCGACGACGGGCCTCGCGGTAGGCGTCTTCGCGCTCCGCCTCAAGGGGCTCTCCCTCGCCATCGTGACGCTGGGCCTGGTGCTGCTCGTGCAGCACGTGCTGCTGTCGCTGCCGGAGTGGACGGGCGGCCTCTCGGGCACGGCGGTGCCGATGCACCTGGGGTTCGCGGGAGAGGGGCGTGCTCCATCGTTCCGGGACACCTCGGTGCTCGGGGGCGTGGTGCTGCGCTTCGAGCAGAAGCTGTACTTCCTCTTCCTGCTCCTCGCGCTCGCAACCGCGCAGGTGACGCACAACGTGCAGCGCACGCACACCGGCCGCGCGATGATGGCCGTGCGGGACCAGGACCTCGCCGCCGCGGCGATGGGGGTGGACCCCACGCGCGCCAAGCTCCTGGCCTTCGGCCTGTCCTCCTCCCTCGCAGGGGTGGCGGGGGCCATGTTCGCCTTCCAGCAGCAGTACCTCACCGTGGAGCCGCCGTTCGACCTGGGGATGAGCATCCAGTACGTGGCGATGATCGTCCTCGGCGGCATCGGCACGGTGTTCGGCGCGGTGGCGGGGGCGCTCGCCTTCACGTTCCTCACGCCGCTGGCGGAGGAGGTGGGGAGCGCGCTGCCGTTCCTGGACCGGCTCAGCAGCGCGCAGCAGTCCACGGTGCTCTTCGCCGCCGTGGTGCTCGCGTTCCTGGTGTTCGAGCCCATGGGCCTGTTCGGCCTATGGCTCCGGGTGAAGCGCTACTTCGTGGCGTGGCCGTTCAGCTATTGAGGAACTTCCGCAGCGCGGGGGAGATGCGCAGCTGGTCACCGAGGAAGCGCACGCCGAAGCCGCGTGTGCCATTCTTCTCTCCGAACCACAGCACCCGTGCTTCCAGCCGCGTGCCCCCGAGTCCGAACAGGCCCGGCTGGAGCACCAGTTGCACACTGTCCCCCACGCGGAGCCGAGATCCGGGCGGCATGGCCACGAAGGCACCGGTGAGCGAGAGGTCCATCACCTCCGCAGCGAGCCGCTTCGACTCCGTGCGCACGTGGCAGCGCACGGAGGTGGAGATGCGCTGGCGGTGCGACGTGCCCATCTCGAGGGGACGGCCTGCGCAATACGCCACCATCTCCGCGGCCTGTCGCTTGTCCATGCCCTGGAAGCGGACGGCGAGCTGGTGCCCGTTCCGCTGCCACGCCGCGGGCGGCACGAACGCCACCGCGCCGGCGAGCGCGTAGCGGGCCTGGCAGTCACCGAGGCTCACGTCCAGCTGCACCGGCGTCCCCTCCGCGTGCCACTCCGCCGTGGACACGAGCAGCGACAGGGAAGGGCCGTCGGCACGGGCAGCGGAGAGGAGGTGCCGCTTGGAAGGAAAGTGGACGGGAAGTCTGCGAACGATGTCGGACGAGGAGAGAGAACTCACGCGCACGTGCGGGAGTGTAGAGGGCCGCGCGCCCGCAGCGCAGCCCCTCCATTCGCGTTGCCGCAAGGCTCCGTGTTTTCCTCCCGGACTCAACCGAGCAGGCAGTTCTGGTTGCGCGAGAGCACCTCGGTGAAGCCGCGGGGGACGGGGAGCGGCCCGCCCTCGGCGAGCGCCGTGCGGAAGGCGTCCGCGCTGGGGTGTTGGAGGCGCCGGTTGCTCGTCCGCTCACGGCCGATGGTGCTGGCGCGCCGGCCGTCGTAGTCGTGCGCGGGGAGCACGAGCGTGTCATCCGGCAGCTGCAGGAGGCGCTGGAGGCTGTCGAACATGGAGCCCGCGTCCCCTGTGGGCAGGTCCGTCCGCCCGCATCCGCCGATGAGCAGCGTGTCCCCGGTGAGCACGCGCCCGGGCAGCACCAGGCACACGCCGTCGTTGGTGTGGCCCGGAGTCGTGAGCACCTCCATCCGCACGCTCCCCACCTGGATGACGTCCCCGTCAACGAGGCCCCGGTCCACGCACGACACGGGGGCGCCCGCGTGCATCAGCAGCGTGGCCCCGGTGAGCTGCTTGAGGCGCGCCGCGCCGGACAGGTGGTCCGCGTGGCTGTGCGTCTCAACCACGTATTTCAGCGTCCACCCCTTCTCGCTCAGCAGCTCCACGTAGTCGTCCACGCGGCGCAGGAGCGGGTCCACCAGCGCGGCCTCTCGCGTCTCCGGGTCCGCGATGAGGTACGTGCGGCAGGGCTCCTCCGGCTGGAGCACCTCGAAGGCGTAGCCCTGCGCGGCGAGGCTCGGCTCGGGCTGGGCGCTCTCGCCCTCCTGCGTGGACTCCATCCAGCGGTCCGCGCACCGCCCGGCGAACTCGGCGCTCACCGCGTTCCCGCTCACGCGGTAGCGGCCCACCCACTTGCGGTCGCGCACGCGCTGGACGAACTCGAGCAGCCGGTCCACGTCCGCCTCGCAGTTGTAGAGGCCGACGCTCGCGCGCACCGCGCCGGTGGGGCGCTCCCCCTGCGCGGACATGCTGTTGCCTGCCTGCGCGGCGAGCAGCCGGTCCACGTACATGTGCGCGCAGAAGCGGCCGTTGCGCACGGCGATGGCACCCTCCTCGGAGAGCACCGCCGCGGTCAGCAGGTCCGACACGCCGTCCACGTTGAACGACACGACGCCCAGCCGCCGCTCCGCCTCGGGCGCCCCGTAGAGAGTGACGCCGCCGAGCTTCTGCAACCCCTCCAGCGCCCGACGCAGGAGCGCCACCTCGTGGCGGCGCACCTCCTCCATGCCGATGTCCTTGAGGAACTGGAGCGCCCGCGCCATGGCCACGACGCCGGCGATGTTGGGCGTGCCGCCCTGGTGGCGATCTGGAGACTTGACGTACTCCACGCTGCGCGCGCTCACGATCGCGGCCGTGCCTCCTCCCGGGACATATGGCGGCGCCTCGTCCATCAGCGCGCGGGGGCCGTAGAGGAAGCCCGCGCCGAAGGGGGCGTAGGCCTTGTGTCCCGCGCCCACGACGAAGTCCAGGTGCTCGGGGTGCTCGAAGGGCCGGACATCCAGGGGCATGCGCGCGAGCGCCTGCGCCGCGTCCACCAGCACGAGCGCGCCGTTCTCGTGCGCCATGCGGGCGATGCGCGGGAGGTCCGGCATGAAGCCCGTGACGTTGGAGCCGGCGGTGACGGCCACCAGCTTCACCTCGTTGTGGCGCAGCAGGTGCTCCAGGTGCTCCATGTCGAGCTCACCCGTGTCCGTCACCCGCGCGCGCAGCACCGGGCCGCGGCGGCGGTGGGGCAGCTCGTTGGAGTGGTGCTCCAGCTCCGTGGTGACGACCTTGCCGGGCCGCTCCGCCATCACGTGGCTCGCCAGGTCGATGGCCTGCGTGGTGTTGGCGGTGAAGGCCACGCACCCGCGCTTGAGCTCCGCGCCGATGAAGTCCGCCACCACGTGGTAGCACTCGTCGAAGCGCTCGCTCGCCTTGCGCGACAGGTGGTGCGTGCCGCGGTGGATGTTGGAGTAGTCGCGCTCCATGAACTCCACGTACGCGGCGAGCACCGTGGCCGGCGGGTGCGTGCTGGCGGCGTGGTCCATGTACACCAGGGGCCGCTCGGCCGAGCCCACCACCGGCACGCGCCGGTTGACGATGGCGAACTCCCGCCGCACCGCCTCCCAGTCCAGCCGCGCGCCGGGGAGCTGGGCTGGAGCGCGGACGCCCGCGAGCGGGAGGCCCTGGTGGCGCCAGCGCTCGAGGCCACCTCCGAGGTTGAACACGCGCGTGAAGCCCATGCGCTGGAGCGTGTCCGCGACGAGCGCCGAGCGGTTGCCGGTGTCGCAGTACACGTAGGTGGGCGTGTCACGACGCACCAGGTGCTCGTGGGCGTGCTTCTCGAGCAAGCCGCGCGGCAGCAGCACCGCACCGGGCAGCGTGCCGGTGCCGCACTCGTCCGGCTCGCGCACGTCCAGCACCACCGTCTCCGGCTGGCCCAGCCGTTGGGCCAGCTCCTCGCAGCTGACCTCCTTCACGCGGGTGAGTGCGTCCTTGACGAAATCCGAATAGCCCCAGGCTTGGTCCATGGTGCGAGCCTAGTCGCGACGTCCGCGCCTCCGCGAGAAGGGAGAGCAG
>JAKEEX010000370.1 GCA_022616315.1 Myxococcaceae bacterium | reverse complement strand
CCCGACAGCCAGGGCGTCGTGCAGCTCACGCGTGAGCGGGGCTTCCTCGCGGTGCTCGGCAACCACGATGCCGCGGTGCTGCGCGTGCGTGCATCCGAGCCGGGCGCAAAGCCTCCGAAGCCCGAACACGTGCGCGTCGCCAACACCCTGAGCGAGCTGGACTGGCGCTGGCTCGAGGCACTCCCGCTCACCCTCTCCTTCCCGGAGCTCAACGCGCGCGTGGTGCATGCGGGCCTCGTTCCGGGTGTTCCGATCGAAGCCCAGCGTCTCGAGGATCTTCTCACTTTGCGAAGCATCACTCCCGAGGGGCGTGGGTCGCGCCGCATCTCCGACGGCGTCGCCTGGGGGAGCGTGTGGCCCGGGCCGGAGCACGTGATCTTCGGTCACGACGCAATCCGTGGAGTGCAGCGGTACCCCTTCGCCACGGGCCTGGACTCCGGGTGCGTCTACGGGAATGCGCTCACCGCGCTCATCCTCCCGGAGGGGCGGCTCGTCTCGGTGCCTGCGCGTCGGGCCTACGTCCAGCTGTGACGCCTTTGACGTCCCCTCGTCGAGATGCCCTCCCCTCTCCCTCCAAACTCCCCTGTCCCTCTGGGAGAGGGACAGGGTGAGGGGGCTGCGCTGCACGGCGTCGCTCTCACGTCACCGTCGAGCCTTCACGCGCGATCGACGCAGGATCCGAGGTCCCACCCGACATCGCTCCAGCAGCGAACATCGTGAGCAGTTCTCCGCACGCGGTGTCGCGGGGCAGGCGCCGCTCATCCCGAAGTGACACAGCGCGAAGTCGTAGCGCACGGGATCCTGCGGATCGAGAAGCCGCAGCGCTGCCGTCACCTCCTCCGCGGTGCGCCACGAGAGGTCCTTGCGACGGGTGAGCCCCAGGTTCTGCGCCATGCGCCCCGTGTGGGTGTCGAGCGGCACGAGAAGCTGAGAAGGCTGCACGCGCCGCCAGATTCCGAGGTCCACTTCGTCCGGCCCACGGACCATCCAGCGCAGGTACATCAGGAGCCGCTTCGCTGCACCCGCTCCGAGGGGGACCGGAAGCAGGTGGTGCAGGCCCCGCTCCGGACCAAGCGCCTTTTGCAGGGGCGCTAGAGGGACGTCGCGCAGCACGGCCAGGAAGCTCGCGAGGGCTCCATGGAGCGCGCCCTGGGAATGCTCGAGACTCTTGACGAAGAGGGTCTCGAGGGAGCCATGCGTGCGCAGCGCCTGGCCTATGCCGAGCAGGAGCACCGCCACGTCCGTGCCCACGTTGAAGCGATAGACAAACCCGTCGAGCAGTCGCGCCGCCCGAGGAACGTCGAGCGATTGAACGAACGACGCAGGTGACGGACCCATCTGCGCGAGAAGGCCTGCGACCTTGGGCTTGAACAGGTCCGCTCGGCCGTAGGCGAGCGACGCTGCCAGGAGTCCGCTCACCTCCACGTCTCGCGGGTCTTCGTACCGGCGCGGAAATTCCACCGGGTCCGCAGACACGCGTTCACGCAGCACGTCCGGGCCCAGGGTTGAATCGAGCCGGGTCCGCAGTTGTGCGGCTTCCGCGGGGCTCATTGTGAGACTCCGTTTCACAGCCCCCTCACCCTGTCCCTCTCCCAGAGGGAGAGGAGACGGTAGGTCCTATCGCGTCAGCTCGCGGACTGCGTGTCCGAGCTCGGGGAGGATGAGCTTGTCCATCGCGACCCGGACCGCGTTCGGTGAGCCAGGCAGAGCGAAGACGACCATCCCCTGGTAGGTGCCCGCCACCGCCCGCGACATCATGGCCGCGCCCCCGATCTCCCGGAACGAGAGCATGCGGAAGAGCTCCCCGAACCCGGGCAGCGTCTTCTCGAACAGTCGGGAGAGCGTCTCCACGGTGACGTCCCGCCGGCCGATGCCCGTCCCTCCGTTGAAGATCACCGCGCGTGCCCCGCTCGCGCCCGCCTCCGCGAGCGCGGCCTCGATGGCCAGTGCCTCGTCTCGCACGACGTTGTGTCCGACAACCGTGTGCCCTTCCCCTTCCAGCGCCTTCCGGATCCGGCGCCCGCTCTCGTCCTGGGCAAGCTCGCGGCTGTCCGAACACGTCACGATGAACGTCGCCACCTGCGCAGGCGCACTCCGCTTGTGCTCCTCGGCCGCCGCAGAGTGGCCACGCGTGTGGCCATGGTGATGCTGGTGACGCCCGTGGTCGTGGTCGTGGTCGTGAACGTGGTCGTGGTCGTGAACGTGGTCGTGCTCCTCATGCGCCATGGAAAGCTCCTCATTCCAGCCAGACCCGGACCTCAGGCCTCCGGATCGAAATCCTCGAGAACGATCTCGCCGCGCTCGACTGCCACCTTCACCACGGACTGGTCATCGCAGACGCCCGGCGAGGTCACATTCCTGCCCGTGTCCATGTCGAACCCCACCTCATGGCACGGACACACGACCGTGTTGTCCTCGATCCAGCCGCCAGAAAGCAGGCACCCGGCGTGGTTGCACCAGTCATCCAGCGCCTT
>JAKEEX010000369.1 GCA_022616315.1 Myxococcaceae bacterium | reverse complement strand
CGTGCTCGACCTTCGGCAGCTCGGCGCGCATGCCGTTGATGGTGCGGGCGATGGCGTCGGTGGCGCAGAGGACCACCTTGGCGCCGCAGTCGTTGAGGATGTACTGCCACTCCTTGGCCTGCTGCGCCTCGTACATGGGGACGTAGGCTGCCCCCAGGGTGGCCGTGGCATAGCAGCCCACCGCCCACTCCACCCGGTTGTTGGAGATGACCGCCACCCGGTCGCCCATCCCCACGCCCAGCTGCGCCAGGCCTCCGCGCAGGTCATCCACCATCTGGCCGAAGCGGGCGTAGCTCGTCCACGTCCAGGTTCCGTTCTTCTTTTCGCCGAAGAGCTCCCGGGGTCCGAAGGCTCGGGTGCTCTGCGTGTAGATGTCGACCAACGTCTGGAACTTGGGGCTCGCCATCGGCTGGCTCTCCGTCGAATTCGGTTGGAACGGCGGTGGAAGGCTATTCAGCCGGCAAGGCTATCCAGCCGGGGAGCCTGCGGGGAAGGGGGGCTGTGGAACGGGTGACACCCGCTCGTCCCCGCGGTCCCAGGTCGTGTCAGCCACTCCGCACGGAGCCCTCGCCGGTCTCCACCTCCATGCGGTAGCCCACGCCGCGGATGGCGTGGATGGCGAAGGGGGAGGTGCTCGTCCAGCCGAGCTTGCGCTTGAGGCTGGAGACGAAGTTGTCCACGGTGCGCGGGTCCACCACCACGTCCCGGCCCCACACGGCGTCCAGGATGTCGTCCCGGCGCAGGGCCCGTCCGCGGTTGCGCAGCAGGTAGGCGAGCAGGTCGAGCTCCGTGCGGGTGAGCTCCACGGGCGCGCCGTCCTCGCGGGTGAGGGTCCGCCGCCCCAGGTCCAGCGTGAAGCCGGCGAAGGGGAAGACCTCCGGCAGCGGTGTCCCCGCGCGGCGAAGGAGGGCCCCCACCCGGGCGAGCAGCTCACGCAGCCGGTAGGGCTTTCCCAGGTAGTCCTGCGCGCCTGCCTCGAAGCCCCGGACGATGTCCTCCTCCAGCGTGCGCGCCGTCAGCATCAACACCATGCTCGTGAGCCCTTCGGCGCGCAGCTGCTTCAGCAGCGTGTAGCCGTCTCCGTCCGGCAGCATCACGTCGAGGATGAGCAGGTCGAACGCGCGCGCCTGCAGCTGGGCGCGGGCCTCGCGGGCGCTCGGGGCCACCTCCACTGCATAGCCCTGCTCCTGGAGGTTGTCGGCGAGGGCCAGGCGCAGGGTGGTGTCGTCCTCGACGAGGAGGATTGCGGGACGCGCGGTGCCTTGGGACGGGGAGGTGCTCATGGGGCAGGTGTGGGAAAGAAGAGCGCGAAGGTGGTTCCGGTGGGGCTCGAGGCGGCCACGCGAATGGAGCCTCCGTGCAGGGCCATGACGCGACGGCAGAGGGCGAGGCCCAGGCCGCTGCCGCGCACCTCGAGG
>JAKEEX010000368.1 GCA_022616315.1 Myxococcaceae bacterium | reverse complement strand
CGGGCGTTCAGTATCGGGGTGCCCGGTGACGGCCCCTCACCCCGTCCCTCTCCCCGAGGAGAGGGAATGTGCTTCCAGCACCCGCGCGAGCTCCTCCGGCAACGGGCTCTCCACGGTGAGCCGTCCTTCCGTGACCGGATGCGTGAACCCGAGGCTGCGCGCATGCAGGAAGAAGCGCCCGAGCCCCGGCTCCTCGCGGCCGCCGTAGAGTGCGTCCCCGACGATGGGCGCACCGATGGCGGCCAGGTGCGCACGCACCTGGTGCAGGACGCCCGTGAGAATCTGCACCTCCACGAGCGTGTACTCACCGCTGCGCGCGAGCGCCCGGAACCGGCTCAACGCCTCCCGGCCTGGCTGCCCCGCGGAGTCCAGCGCGGGCTCCACGCGGTCCGCATGACGGGGATGGTGACGCAGGGGCAGGTCCACCTCGCCCTCGTCCGCGAGCGGACCGGTGACGAGCGCCCAGTAGCGCTTGTCCACCTCGCGCGCGCTGAAGGCCTGCCGCAGGCGCTCCCAGACGGGCCGGCTGCGCGCCACGAGCAGTGCCCCGCTCGTCTCCACGTCCAGCCGATGGCAAAGGCCGGCCTCGCGCGGGTCCTCGCTCGCGTCCGCGCACTCGGGGTAGTGGGCCAGCACGGCGTTGGCCACGGTGCCGAGCTCGCCGGGGCGCAGCGGGTGGCTGGGGCGGCCCGCGGGCTTGTCCACCACCAGCAGGTGCGCGTCCTCGTGCAGCACGACGAGCGGCGCGCCGGGCTCCGCGAGCGGCGTGGGGGATTCCTCCTCGAGGGCCACGGTGACGCGCTCGCCGGAGCGCACGGTCTGTCCCTTCTTCGCGCCTCGCCCACCCACGCGCACCGCGCCGTCCTCGAAGAGGCGCTTGACGCGCGCGCGGGAGAGGCCGAGCGCCTCGCCCACGAAGGCATCGAGGCGGGCACCCTCCTTGTCGGTGGGAACGGTCAGCTCACGCGGTGCGGTCATTCGACGACCGCTTCATACACTTCTTCCGCCGTCTGGAAGCGCTGCTCGGGCTCCTTGCGGAGCAGCTTGTGGGCCACGCGCGCCAGCTGCGCATCCGAGTTCGCGTTGACGAGCAGGAGCGGCGGCGGGTCCGACTCCAGCACCCGCTGCCAGAGCTCGTGCGGGCTGCGCCCGTCGAAGGGGGGACAGCCCGTGAGCAGCTCGTAGAGGACCACGCCCAGCGAGTAGAGGTCCGCCCTGCCGTCGAGGGGCTCGCCCAGGATCTGCTCCGGCGCCATGTACCGGAACGTGCCCACGTGGCGGCCGTGCGCGGTGAGCCGGTCGTCGTCCGCGAGGAACTTGGCCAGCCCGAAGTCCATCAGCCGCACCTGCCGGTCCTCGTCCACCATGATGTTGGAGGGCTTGAGGTCCCGGTGCACCAGCCCGTGCGCGTGGATGTACGCCAGCGCCTCGCAGATCTGCAGCATGGCGTCCTTCAGGCGGCCCACGCGCTCGGGGCGGTTGAGCGCCTCGAGGTCCACCTTGGGCCGCGCCGGAGCAGGGGCGCTCGCGCTGTCGCGTCTACGGAGCGCCGGATGCGGCGCGGAGTCCGTGCTGTCGGTGTCGTCCTCGTCGAGCGCCGCCGCGAGGGCGCGAGGCTCGGCGATGCCCCCTCCGCCCACCTCCTCGCTCGGGGCCTCCTCCCCGAACGCGAAGAGGTCGAAGGGCCCCGGCTCCGCATCCTCCTCGTCCTCTGCCGCACGCTCTTCCAGCTCCCAGAGGAGGGGCCTGCGCGCGCCGGAGGAGCCGCTCTGGGAGAGCAGCGCAGGCCCGCTGAGGGAGAGGTAGTTGCGCAGGGTGAGCCCCTCGATGAGCTCCATGGTGAGATAGGGGTAGCCGTGGTGGACCCCGGTTTCGAACACCCGCACGACGTTGGGGTGGGAGAGCTCCGCGAGCGCCTCGAACTCGCGCGCCAGGCGCCTGGCGGCCTTCGGGTCCAGCGACGGGCCCACGCTCAGGAGCTTGAGCGCCACCAGCTCGTCCGTGCGCGGATCCATGGCGCGGAAGACGGTCCCGGCGCCTCCGCTCCCGAGCGTGTCCACGACGGTGTAGGGGCCGATGCGCTTCGGGGGCATGACACCCCGCATCCTAGAGCGGTGAACAAGGGGAGAAAACACGCGCGTCAAGACCTGTCCACGGTCGCAAGAAGGACAGCCGATGGACCACAGTTCTCCTGGCCGCGGGTGAGGCACTCCCATCCGGGTGGTGACGTCGGCCGGGGTCCTGCATGCGGCCGTGGACGGAAGGGGCCTGCGCCTCTATCGTGCCGCGCCGATGACGCATCCCCCCAATCCGCCCGAGCTGCTCGAGGAGCAGGTGAAGCAGCGCCCGCTCCCGCGGCATGTGGGCATCATCATGGATGGAAACGGCCGCTGGGCCGAAGAGCGGGGGCTCCCGCGCCTGGAGGGCCACCGGGAGGGCTCGATCAGCGTCCGCGAGGTGACACGCGCCGCCCGGCGGCTGGGGATGTCCGCGCTCACGCTCTACGCCTTCTCGTCCCAGAACTGGGCCCGCCCCGCGGAGGAGGTGGCCGGGCTGATGGACCTGCTGCGCGAGTATCTGGAGGAGGAGCGGCCGGAGATCCTCGAGAACAACATCCGGCTCCACGCCATCGGGGAGCTGGACCGCCTGCCGCGCCTGGTCCGTGAGCCGCTGGAGCGCCTGCGGGCGGACTCGGCCGGCAACACGGGGATGGTGCTCACCCTGGCGCTCTCCTACGGAGGGCGGGAGGAGCTGCTCCGGGCCGCGCGTGCGCTGGCGGA
Organism: Myxococcaceae bacterium; assembly: GCA_022616315.1. Classification (GTDB taxonomy): domain Bacteria; phylum Myxococcota; class Myxococcia; order Myxococcales; family Myxococcaceae; genus JAKEEX01. The sequence goes on along the minus strand of JAKEEX010000368.1, from coordinate 4,249 downwards.
GGCCGCGGTGCGTGGCGAGCTCCAGCCGAAGGCCCTGACCGAGGTGGACCTCGAGCGACAGCTCTGGACCCACGGCCTTCCCGCGCTGGACCTGGTCATCCGGACGAGCGGCGAGCAGCGCATCAGCAACTTCCTGCTGTGGCAGGCCGCCTACGCGGAGCTGGTCTTCACCCCGGCGCTGTGGCCGGACTTCCGTGCCCCCGCGTTCCTCTCCTGCGTCGCGGAGTACCAGCAGCGCGAGCGGCGCTATGGCCAGACGTCCGCGCAGGTGAAGCGGGACGACCCCGTCCGGGCGCCAGCGTGAACGAAAAGAACAGAAATCTCGTCCTGCGCATCGTCACGTCGCTGGTGCTGCTGCCGCTGGTGATCTTCGTCTTCTGGCGCGGTGGCGCGTGGATCACGACGTTGCTCTCGTGGGCAGCCGGGATGTGCGCCGCCGAGTACTACCTCATCACCCAGAAGCGCCTGACGCCGTTCTGGATCTTCGGGGCGGCGGTGGCGGCGCTCCTTCCCGCGCTGGTGCTCCTCGCGCCCCGCGCGCCCTGGGAGGCGGCCTTCTGGGTGGTGGGTGCCACGTTCCTCGCGGCGTGGACGTGGATGCTGCTGTCGCGCGGCGCCCACGCGGATGCTCCCGTGAAGGTGGGCCACCTCCTGACGGGTGTGCTCTACGCAGGGATGGGGATGGCGGCGCTCAACGCGGTCCGCCTGAACCACGGGATGACGTGGGCCATCGCAGCCCTCACGGTCACCTGGGCCAACGACACCTTCGCGTACTTCGGTGGACGCTTCTTCGGCCGCCACAAGCTCTACCCGGAGGTGAGCCCCAACAAGACGTGGGAGGGCTTCATCGCCGGTGTGCTCGGGAGCGTGGTGGGGCTCTTCATCCAGGCCACCTTCTTCACGCCGGACCTGCGCCCGGTGGACTGCCTGCTGCTCGGCCTGGCGGGCGGGCTCCTGGGGCCGGTGGGAGACCTCAGCGAGTCCATGCTCAAGCGCGCCTACCAGGTGAAGGATTCCGGGACACTCATCCCCGGCCACGGGGGCGTCCTGGACCGCCTGGATGCGCTCCTGTTCAACGCCCCTCTCGTCTTCCTGTACGTGCAGTTCCTTCGTCCCTGACACAGGGGCGTGTTGTCCCACCCCGGGTGGCCGATTACCCTACCGAGCATGCTCGATAGCCTTCGCGGCATCGCCGTGTTCGCCCTCCTGCTCGGGGTCCTCGTCTTCGTGCACGAGCTCGGCCACTTCCTCGCCGCCAAGGCGTGCGGAGTGAAGGTCCTGCGCTTCTCCTTCGGCTTCGGTCCGCGCCTCTTCGGCTTCCGCAAGGGTGAGACGGACTACTGCCTCAGTCTGCTGCCGCTCGGTGGCTACGTGCTGATGGCGGGGGCGCACGGCCACGAGGAGCTGCCGCCCGGGGAGGAGCACCGGAGCCTGCTCGCGAAGACGCCGTGGCAGCGGACCTTCATCGCGGCGATGGGCCCGTTCTTCAGCCTGGCCTTCCCGGTGCTGGTGTACTTCTTCCTGTTCCTCGGGCCCCAGGAGCGGCTCGCGGCGCGCGTCGGCAGCGTGGAGCCGGCCTCTCCGGCGGCGGCTGCGGGGCTGCGTCCCGGGGATCGCATCCTCGTGGTGGAGGGCCAGCCCATCCGGACGTTCGACGACATGGTGGACGCGTTCCGCCCCGTGTACGGACGTCCGGTGGCCGTCACGATGGAGCGCGACGGTCGGCCCCTCGTCGCCGAGGTGACGCCCATCAAGGTGGACGAGCCCACGGAGGCAGGCACCGTCGTCTCCCGCGGCGTGATCGGTGTCTCACCGTTCGTGCGGAGGGCCGTGGTGGGTGTCCCTGCCGGCAGCCCTGCGGCCGCGGCGGGACTCCAGACCTTCGATCGCATCGTTGCCGTGAACGGACAGCCCGTGGCCAACGAGTCCGAGCTGCACCGTGCGCTCGCCGCGGCATCGGGGACCGTGACGCTGAGCGTGGAGCGCCCGGACCCCGATGCTCCGCAGAAGCCCGCGGAGGGCGAGGAGACGGAGGCGAAGCCGCCACCCGGGACGAGGCACGAGGTGCGGGTGGAGCGCCAGCCGGGTGAGGGCGATGCGGCCATCGGCGCCGAGCGCGCGGACCTCTACGTTGCAGCGGTGGAGCCGGGGAGCTCGGCGGAGGGCGCGGGGCTCGTGCGCGGGGACAGGCTCGTGGCCATCGATGGCAAGCCGCTCGAGTCCCAGCAGTTCCTCCAGTACGCGCTCCAGGAGAAGGGAAGCGCTCCGTTCGCGCTCACGTGGCGCTCCGGTGGGGTGGAGAAGCAGGCCCGCGTGGAGCGCACGCAGCTCTCGCGGAAGAACGAGCTGGGGCACACGGTGAAGACGCTCGATCTGGGCGTGCGCCTGTCCCCGCCGCAGGACCCCAGCAATCCCGAGCTGGTGAAGGTGACCTACGGCGTGGGCGAGGCGATGAAGAAGTCGTTCGAGGTGGTGCCGCGCGCCATCGGCTTCGTCGCCACGGTCATCCTCCGCCTGTTCACCGGGAAGGTGTCGTTCGAGACGGTGGGCGGACCCATCCTGCTCTACCAGGTGGCGACCAAGAGCGCGGAGGCGGGCGTGAAGCCCTTCCTCGACACCATGGCGATCATTTCCATCAACCTGGGCCTGGTGAACCTGCTCCCCATCCCCGTGCTGGACGGGTTCAGCATTCTGGTGGGGCTCTGGGAGGGAGTCCGCCGGCGCCCGGTGACGATGCGGGCGCGTGAGGTCGCGAACTTCATCGGGCTCGCGATGCTCGTCCTCCTGATGGTCCTCGTGATGATCAACGACATCACCCGGTGAGACGCCTCCTCCCGGTCACGGCGCTCCTCTTCGCCCTGGTGGGCTGCGTGCGCGCGGCCCGGCCCACGCGGGAGGAGCGCCCGGCTCCCGAGGAGTCGGTGCGTCCGATGTCGGAGGGCCTTGCCTCCTTCTACGGAAAGGCCTTCGCGGGACGCCCCACCGCGAGCGGGGAGCGCTTCCATCCGGAGGCGTTCACGGCGGCACACCGCACGCTCCGCTTCGGCTCGTGCCTGCGCGTGGTGAACGTGGAGAACGGCCGCAGCGTCCAGGTGCGCGTGAACGACCGCGGGCCCTTCGTGAAGGGTCGCATCCTCGACGTCTCCCTCGGGGCGGCGAGGCGTCTGGGAATGGTGGAACGGGGACTGGCGCGTGTGCGTCTGTATCCCTGCGGGGGCCGGCCGGGGGTATAAGCCCGCCCCCCGTGCTGCTCTCGCTCGACACCTCGACGCTGACCCTCTCCCTCGCGCTCGTGGAGCGCGCGCCCGGTGGAGGCGTCCGCGTGGTGGACGCGCGCGTCCTGGGGCCGCCACAAAAGCAGAGCGAGCTCCTGCCGGGAGTCGTGGGCGAGCTGCTCGAAGCGAATGGCGTGGTGCTCGGGTCGCTCGAGGGCCTGGTGGTGGGGCTCGGACCCGGAAGCTTCACCGGACTCCGCATCGGTCTGGCCACCGTGAAGGCACTCGCGTACGCAGCCGGGTTGAAGGTTGCGGGTGCGTCCTCGCTCGCGACCATGGCGCTGGAGGGGCCCGAGGGCGTGCCGTTGTACGTGGTGGCCGTGGCGCGCAAGGACGACCTCTACGTGGGCCGCTACGTGCGCACGGGACGCACGGTGGAGGCGCTCGGGCCGGAGGACGCCATGGCGCCCGAGGCGCTCGCGGCGCTGCTGCGCGAAGACGTGCAGGCGGTCGCGCTCGGGCCTGCGCTCGCGGACTACGCGGCGAAGCTGCGCGAGCACGGGGTCGCGCAGGAGCGGCTGCTCCCGATGCCGCGCTTCCCGTCCGCGGTGCACCTCGCGGAGCTGGTGCAGCTTCCGCATGAGCAGACGCTGGAGCAGCTCTTCGCGCTCGAGCCCCACTACGTCCGCGCATCCGAGCCCGAGCGCAATCCGAAGTTTCCACCACTTCCCGGCCCGCCCCCGAAGGCGCGGCTGAAGGACGACCATGGCGGCGGTGCCGGGTCGGAGGAGGGATGACCATGCAGCTCGAGAAGAGCCGGGTGGCAGTCGTGGGGCCGACGGGTGTGGTGGGCCGCGCGCTGCTGGAAGCGCTGGCCGAGCGGGGTGTGCCGAGTGAGCGTGTCACCGCGCTCGGCACCGAGCGCTCTGAGGCCGAGGAGGTGAGCTACGGCGACGACACGCTCGAGGTGGAGCGCGCGGGGCCTGACGCCTTCCGCGGGATGAACGTCGCGTTCCTCGCTGCACCGCAGGATG
>JAKEEX010000367.1 GCA_022616315.1 Myxococcaceae bacterium | reverse complement strand
TTGAGGGCGCGGACACCGGGCTCGAGTGCGTCCCCGAGCGACGCGTCCGTATCCGCCGGTGACAGGAGGAAGCCCGCCTCCGTCGCGGGGACACGCCGGGGCCCGGCCTCCACGCCGCATCCAGAGGCCGCGAGGTACGCCGCCGCAGTCTCCTGCGCGGCCCCCGCTCCTACCAGGACGAAGCAGTGGCCGAGGAGCCGCTCCTGGCCCACTCCGCCCACCTCCTTCAGCAGGATCTGCCTGGAGTAGCGGAGAATCTGGTCCTCACGCAGCGGCACCTCACATCCCTCCTGCGATGGCGGGGATGAGGGTGATGCGGTCGGAGTCGGTGGCCGGGGTGTCGAGCGCCTTCAGGAAGCGGATGTCCTCGTCGTTGTGGAAGACGTTGACGTAGCGCCGCACGTTGCCCCGCTCGTCGAAGACGCGCGCGCCCAGCTCGGGGAAGTTCCTCGAGAGCGCGTGCAGCACCTCGCCCACGGTGTTGCCGGGGACGCGGACCTCGGATTGACCGCCGGTGAAGCTCCGGAGCACCGAGGGAATGAGGACGGTGGCCAAGTTCATCGTCCCTGTTGCTTGCGAAGGAGCAGCCGGAAGGCACCCGCCGCGAGCTCCTCGAGCGCGAGGACCGTGTGCCCCTCCTCCCGCGCGCTGCGGGGCACGTTGCGAAGCGGCTCGCTGCCCTTCAGGTGCACCTCCAGCACGGCACCGGGCGCAAGGCGCTCGAGCGCGAGCTTGGTGCGGACGTAGGTCATGGGACACACCTCACCGGTGATGTCGAGGACGGCGTCCGCGATGACGGGAGTCACGCGGCCACCTCGCTCACCGCGCGAGCGCAGGCGCAGTCCGCGCGGCGGCGGACCTCCATGCGTCTCCAGCGCAGGGTCCGTCCGTCCACGACGTGGAGCGTTCCGCGCCCCAGCCGTGGCTCGCGCGTGGAGAGCACCTCGAGCGCAACCTGCGCCTGGAGCCCCCCCACCCAGCCCGCGACGGGCCCCAGCACTCCCGCGGCAGCGCAGGTGGGGACCTGCCCGGGCTCGGGAGGCTCCTCGAAGAGGCAGCGCAGACAAGGGCCACCGCGCACCAACGCCATCACCTGCCCGCTCCAGCGGAGCACACCGCCGTAGACGAGGGGCACACCGGTGCGGACCGCGGCGTCCGCAAGCACGAACTTCGTCGCGACGCCGTCGGTTCCGTCCACGACGAGCGTGTGCGCGGCGAAGAGGGAATCCGCCGTCTCCTCCGTCAGCCGCAGGTGCTGCGCGTCGACCTGGACCGACGGGAAGGCCGCCTGGAGCCGCTCGGCGAGCGAGTCCACCTTGGGCCGCCCGATGTCCGGAGTCCGGTGCCACAGCTGGCGGTGGAGGTTGGTGAGGTCCACGACGTCCGGGTCCAGGACGGTGAGCCGCCGCGCACCTGCGCGCGCGAGCGCCAGCGTCGCCGGGCACCCGAGCCCGCCCGCGCCCACCACCAGGATTCGTGCCGAGGCCAGCGTCACCGGAAACACTCCCGAGCCACACCTATCGCGCTGACGGCGCGGATGCCACCCTCGGGAATGCACCGGGGCCACGGAGCGTCGAGAACACCGGCTCTCGCTCGCTCCGGTCGTGGTAAGCGGAGCCAGGGTCGTCACCTCAGGGGCATCGAACCATGCAAACGCGGATGTGGATTCTGGGCCTGCTCGTGCTGTGCACCGCATGCCCGCGCCGGACGGAGGGGCTGGCTGACGCCGCGACGGTGCCCACCACGGAAGCGCGCCCACTGGTGGTGGATGCAGGGGTCGAAGCCCTTCCTGACGCGGCCGTGGCCGAGGTCGCGCCTCTGGGCGAGGAAGCGTGTGTGGACCGCTGGCTCGAGGGCCGCGGCCTGGACCGCTACGGGCACGCCGAGGGCACCATGTACATGGGCGGCACGCCCCTCTTCGACGAGGCGACGGGGAAGCACACCGACCGGCTCACCTACGTGTACCGGAAGCAGCCCGACGCGCGCGCTGCGTGTGTCAGTTCGCGAGGCAGTAGCCCACGACGCTGACGAAGGGCGCGGAGATGGCGGTGCACGTCCGTGGCGACTGGCAAGCCGTCGCCACGAGCTCCGCGCAACGGGCGGGCGGTTGAGCGCCGCTGCACTCCACGTCACAGGGCCGCGCGCAGACGGGCGCAGCGTCCGCGTGGGGCCGGGCGCAGACGAGCCCCGTCTGGCACGCCGCCCCGCGGAACGGATCCGTCTCCGCGCAAGGAGCGCCCTCTCCGCCATCCACGCCCTGGCTTCCGGGAAGCGCCAGGACGCACAGGCCCTCACCCGTGGCACTCACGAGGGTCCCGCCTCCCGCCGGCGTAGGAACACAGGCCGTGGCGGTGAGCACCCCGCCCTCCCCTGCGAGCGGCGCACACGTGGTCCCCGCATCGCGCCCGAAGACGTCGCACGCGGCCAGGCACACGCCCATGGCAATCTCCCGGTCGGGTCGGCGCGAGAGGTTGGCGCAGCGCTGCCCCGCGGGACATCCGCCAGTGGGAGCGTCCGTGACTCCATTGCACGCCTGGAGGCAGACGCCCTCCCCCGCGACGCCCGTGGGGACGCACTCGAGCCCCTGCTCGCAGCGTCCTGACTCGTCACGCGCCAGAGGGGTGCAGCGGGCGTTGAGCGGAAGGGGCCCGGGCGTCCGGCACTCGCGCACGTCGATCACCGCGTCGGGGAGCATCAACCGCACCGTGTGACAGGTGCCATCGGGCCCTGCGTCCGGGCGCGCCCCCGGGTGGCATGCCCCGGGGACCGGCACGTCCACGAAGAGCGTCCCTCCATCCTCCAGCGGGAGGCCGCGGATGCATGCGTCGCGCATGAACAGGGCACCGGGGAGGCAGGTGTTGGTGTCGCTGTCGCAGACCTCGTCGACGCTGCAGGTCCCGCCTGCGCCGCACGCGGGAGCGCACAGCCCGAGTCCGCTCGCGAGCAGCCCACCGGCGCACGTGAGGCCGGCCTGGCACGCCTCCGCTGCGGACTGCGACGACACGCACGGCTCGAGGTAGCCGGGCTTCTCGCAGGTCCCTCCGGCCCTCGTCACCGGGTTGAACACCTCGTGGCACACCCGACCCAGCGGCGCGCACGTGTCCGCGAGGGCCATGCTGCTGGGAAGGCAGGAGCACGCACCGTCCCGACAGGCCGTCTGACCAGGGGCACACTGCTGGCCTCCGCACGTCACCACCGGCGACGCCACGCACCGGAAGGTGTCCGGCCCCTCGCGGACACACTGTCCGGTGGCACACCCGCCGCAGCCGTCGCGGCACGTGTGCGTCGCCTCGTCACAGACTTCGTGGGACGCGCAGCCGCCCGTGCAGGCGCCCTGGAGCGCCCCTCCGTCGGGCGTCCCTCCGTCGGGCAGGACCGCCGCGGGAGGACACGCCGAGAGGAGAATGGACAGCGCACCGACAGCGGAGGCCAGGCGAGGGTTCATCGCAGGCACCTCAAGGCGGCCCAGGGGTGCTCGCGACGTTACGGAGGGATGAAAAAAGACGTCAACGACTCCGGTGCGACACTGTTCCGTGCCGTCAGAACGCCAGCGTGAGGCCCCAGTTGAGTCCCGAGTACACCTCGTCCGCCACGCCTCCCGTGAGCCACTCGTCACCGGCGCCCGAGTACCGGTCGTGGAAGCTCAGCATCCGGAAGCGCAGCTGGTAGCCGAGTGGACCCGAGATGTCCCCGGCAATGCCGAGCTCCAGCGCGAAGCCCCGGCTTCGCACCCGCTCTCCGTAGCGCTGGAGCGTCTCCACGTCCGGCTGCGGGAGGAGGAGGTACATGCCACTCGCCTCGAGCCGCAGGAGCCGGGCCAGTGGGAGGGACACGTCCAGGCCCGCAGCGAGCGGTCCCCGCTTGCTGCTCGGCAGCTGGGCCCGTGCCTCCCGGGCAACGAGGAAGTGGCGCGAGAGGTAGCCCGCGCGCGCGCCCACGAAGCCCGGCAGCGTTGCCTGGGGCCCGCGGAAGGCGAAGTACTGTCGCCAGGTGCCCATCACGGACAGCCGGCGGTCCGCGCCCAGCGTCACCCCACCGTTCACCTCGCCGCCGTCCGTCTGGTAGGTGATGGTCACCGCGGACGCACCGAAGCCGAACTCGGCGAGGAGCCCCAGGCCCTTGAGTGGCGAGTCGCCGAGCAGCGCCAGTGGGAAGAGCTCGAGCTGCGCGGTGCCACCCGTGTACGGGACGGAGGTGGAAAACTCGATGGAGCGCTCTTGCGAGGTCTGTGCGGGCGCCGTGGACTCGGCGCAGCTCGCGACACCGGGCGCCGCGCAGTAGCTCCTCCAGGTGCTCGTCCCGGCGAGCACGAAGGTGAGCGTCCGCGGACCGATGCGCGCACGCGGGGTCGGTGCCGGTGGCGCCTCCGTGGGCTTGGGAGCCTGCGGCGCCTGCACGACCGGAGTCTCCGGCCCCTCCGCCTTCGCGGGACGCGCAGGCGCCCTCGCCACCGCGAAGCTCGCCTCGGCCACGGGGGAGACAGCGGGAGTCCTGGCGGGGACCGTGGCGCTCGCGGGAACGGTCTGCGCGGGGGTGCTCGGTGGGGGCGAGAGCGCGACGCCCAGCGCTCCCACCAGGCGCGCCACGTCCTCACCGGACACCCGCCCCCGACGAAGCGGGAGCCTGCGGACGAGGAGCTGCTCACCCGCGGCGTCCACGGCGCGCAGCTCGAGCTCCGTTCCCCGCACCCGCCCGAGCAGTGCCGCGTCCACGCCCAGCCCTCGCGCCACCGCGGCGACGGCCTCCGGAGTGCGAGCGCGGCCCGCCTTGAAGCCCCGCTTCGCTGTGGCGCGCTCGAAGCGGGCACGAGGGACCACCGTGAGCCCCTCCTCCTTGCGGAGCTCCCTCTCGAGCTGGGCCCGCACGCGGCCCCGAGCATCGCCGGAAACGTCCGGCACCACCACGCTCTGGGCGAGCGCCGGTGACGCGGTCAGCACCACGAGGGCAAAGGCTGCTGCCCAGGTCTTCACTTGCCTCGTCGCCCGGTCAGTCCACACGGGCCGAGAGACTCACCCAAGGTCCCCGGGATGTCCACCCATGACGGCGCTCCCCGCCGGCACCGTGGAGACCACGTGCGCATCCACCGCAGGCGTGGGAGCGGAGACGGGAGCAGCTTCGGGCAGCTCCGTTTCCGGCAGGCGGAGGAAGTCTCGTCGGTAGATCCGGACCATGGACATGAAGAGGGAGCCGATGAGCGGGCCCACCAGGAGCCCCTTGATGCCGAAGACGGAGATGCCTCCGAACATGGACAGGAAGATGAGCAGCGGGTGCAGCGCCATCCGTGTCCCCCAGAGCCAGGGGCGGACCAGGTTGTCCACCGAGCTCACCAGGACGGCTCCCCACGCCAGCAGGAACAACCCCTCGGAGGTGCGTCCGACGAGCAACAGGTAGATGCCGAGGGGGCCCCACACGAGCGCCGTGCCCCCGACCGGGATGAAGGCCACGAGCACCATGGCCATCCCCCACACCGCGGGGTGCGGTACGCCCGCGATGAAGAGGCCCACCATCCCCACGGCCGCCTGCGCGAGCGCCGTGAGCGTGCTGCCGTAGACGATGGCGTGAGCCACGTCGGTGAACTCCTGGCAGAAGGCGCGGTAGTAGCGGGGGTCCAGGGGCGAGAGGCGCGCGAGCTCCGCCACCAGCCGCCGCCCGTCGAGGAAGAAGTAGTAGGTGGCCACCGTCATCAGGAAGACGTCCAGCGCGAACGCCGTCCCTGTCTCGACGGCGCCGCGCACGAGCGACGCACCGCCCGAGACGGCGCCGACGAGTGTTCGCTGGAGCGCTTCTTCACCACCGGGAAGCTCGAGGACGCGTCTCAGGGGGTGCGGGAGGAACGCCAGCACCCTGCGCTCGAGCTCTCCCCTGTCCAGCAGGACTCCCGTGCCGTCCGCCATGAGAAAGAGCTCGCGGGCGACCAGCCAGCCCACGAGCGCGAGCGGCACGAGGACGAGGACGAAGACCGCGGCGGTGGACAGGCCCGCGGCCAGCGCGGGGCGGTGTGGCAGGACGCGGCGGAGCGTTCCGTGAAGGGGCTGCAGGAGGACGACGAGGAAGCCCCCCAGCAGCACCGGCATCAGGAACGGCAGCACGATGCGCGCGAACAGCACCAGTGCGAGGGCGAACAGCCCCACGAACACTGCGTTCGACCACTTCTTCTCGCCCAGCCCTCCCACGCGTCACCCGCCTCCCGCGCCCCGATCCGCGCCGGGTGCCGCGCAAGGTAGGAACGAGGGGTGGGCCTGGGAAGCGGGGTGCTCAGCTCTTCTTCTGCGTCTTGCCACCGGTGGCGGCGGCCGCGGCCTTCTTGCGGTCCAGGCGCTTCTTCCAGGCCTGGCGAATCTTCATGCGGACGCGGCGGTGCTTGCTCTTGCTGTTGGCCATGGGGCTTTCACTCCAGGTGAGAGGACGACTCAGAGGCCGGCCTAGGTATCAGACTTCCCGCCGGGGTGGGAGTCCTCGTCGGGGGCGGGCCTCGTCGGGAAGGGCATGCCCTCCGCCCCGCGGACCTCGGTGGGCAGCACCCCGGACAGCCGGACCTCCCCCTCCTTGTCCACGTCCAGCGGACGCTCCCGGGCCGCCGGGACCGCGGGCTTCTGCGGTGTCTTGCGCACACTCGCGAACACGGGGCGCGTGGCCTGCACGAAGCGGCGCACCTCCTCGAGCGGCAGGGCGGGACACGCATTGCCGTTCACCCCGGCCATGGGCTCCGCCATGCACATGGCGTTGAGGATGGCCTCCTCGGTGGCCTCGATGACGGCCTCGTAGAGGGGGTCCAGCCGCTGGTCGAGGAGGATCTTCATCCGGTAGACCATCTTCCGGGTGCGGCGCGGGATGACGTTCGCCGTGGAGAAGCCGACGACGATCTCCCCGGAGCCGTGCGCCGCGTAGCTGCCCACGCGGCCAATCCCCAGCCCCACGCGCTTGCAGAGGCGGTTGATCTGGTGGCTCTGCAAGGGCGCGTCCGTGGCCACCACGGCGATGATGGAGCCGTAGCTCAGGGTCCGCCTGGGCAGCTCCTTGTACTTCTCGGCGAGCACCTCGCCCACGGGCAGGCCGCCCATCCGCAGGTTGTGCATCTTCCCGAAGTTGGACATCACGAGGACGCCCACGGTGTAGCCCCCGAACGCCTCGGGGAGCCTGCGGCTCGAGGTCCCCATGCCTCCCTTGAAGTCGCACGTCACCATGCCGGTGCCGCCACCCACGTTTCCCTCCGGGACGGGGCCGGAGGTGGCGCCGTGGATCGCCTCCAGCACGTGGTGGTGCTTCACGTGGCGCCCGGCAATGTCGTTGAGCCAGCTGTCGTCGCACTCGCCGACGATGGGGATGATGACGTCGTGCTCGTCCCCGATGCCGGGGTAGCGGTCCACGAGGTAGCGCGCCACGCCGTCGGACACGGCGCCCACCGCGAGCGTGTTGGTGAGCAGGATGGGTGTCTCGATGAGGCCCCACTCCATCACCTGCGTCATCCCGGAGACCTCGCCCGCGCCGTTGAGCACGAAGCCTCCGCCGATGACGCGCTCCATGAAGATGTTCCCCTGGCTGGGGAGGATGGCGGTGACGCCGGTCCGGACCGGGCCGTGTCCCGGGCGCAGCGGGCCGGCCTCGCCCCGCACGATGGTGGAGTGGCCCACGAGCACGCCGTCCACGTCGGTGATGGCGTTGAGCCGGCCGGGCCGGAAGCGTCCCAGCGGGAGGCCGAGCTCGCGTGCGCGGACGCGCCTTTCGTTGGCTCTCAGGGCCTCCCTCACTTCGACTCGACCCGCGGCTCGAGGACCACCACCTGGGCGCCCGCGGACTTCTCCTCCGGCTTGGGCTGGAGTGCCACCACCGGTGCTGCGTCCGCGTTGCGGCGCTGCTCGCGCTCCTTGTAGCGCCGGATGGCCCCACTGAGGATCTCGCCGATGAGCGTGCGGTAGTCCATCCCGCACCCCTGACCGATGAGCACCAGGTCGCTCCAGCCGGGCGTGAGTCCGGGCAACGGGTTGCACTCGATGAAGTAGACGCGCCCCCGCTCGTCCATGCGGAAGTCGATGCGCGCCACGTCCCGGCAGCCGAGCGCCATGAAGGCGCCGCGCGACGCGCTCCTCAGCCGCTCGAGCGTGGCCGTGTCCACCTTGGCCGGCGCGTCGTAGCGGATGCGGTCGTTCCAGTCGAGCTTGTGCTGGAAGCTGTAGACGGGCGTCTTCTCCCCCTTGTCGAGGAAGATGATCTCCATGGGCGGCATCACCTTCGGCCGCCGCTCCCCGAGCAGGCCCACCGTGAACTCGCGCCCCGCGACGTACTCCTCCACCAGCGCGGGCTGCCGGTACTTCTGGACGAGCTCGCGCACCACCTCGCGCAGCTCCTGCTCGCTGTGGCAGACGCTCTTGCTCACCACGCCCTTGCTGGAGCCCTCCGCCACCGGCTTGACGATGAGCGGGAAGGAGGTGAACTCCTTGATGAGCCGCTCCTTGCCCGTGGTCATCAGCTGGAAGGTGGGCGTGAGGATCCCCGCCTGGCGCACCACCTTCTTCGCCAGCGCCTTGTCCAGCGCGATGGAGAGGGTGGCGGGGTCGCTCCCCGTGTACGGGATGTCCAGGAGCTCGAGGATGGCGGGCACCTGGCTCTCGCGGTTGCGGCCCTTGAAGCCCTCCGCGATGTTGAAGACGACGTCCACCGGCGTCGTGGCGAGCACGCTGGGCAGCTCGCTCGTGGCCTCCAGGTCCACCACCTCGTGCCCCCAGGAGGCGATGGCCTCGCGGATGGCCTGCAGCGTGGAGGGCGCGTCGTACTCGGCCTCGCTGTCCTCGCTGGCGTCCCAGGTGGGCTTGATGCGCTTGACGTTGTAGGCGAAGCCCACCTTGAGCGGCCCGCTCTTGCGCGCCGGCCGGTTGGACTTCTTCATCCCGTCCCGCAGCTTGTAGCGCCTGGCGGCGCTCTGGATGATGGCGTTGATGACGCCGTCCACGTGCATGCCCTCGAGCGCGGCCGAGGCGTAGATGCCGGCGCCCGGCTCGAGCGAGGGCAGCGCGTTGACCTCGAGGAAGTACGGCACGCCCGCATCCGACACCCGGAAGTCGACGCGCGTCAGGTCGCGCACGTCCAGCACCTTGAGGATGCGCCCCGCCATGGTGCGCAGCGTCTGATCCAGCGGGGCCGTGAGCCGCGCCGGGGCTCGGGTGCTGACCGCCTTCTCCAGCCGCGTCTTCAGCTCGTAGTCGTAGATGTTGTACCGGCGGGGCCCCACCTGGGCGGGGTCGAAGTCGTACTCCACCGGCGCGAGCACGCCGTCGTGGTCGTTGTCCACGGCGGCCAGGTACGGCACCGTGATGTCGCGCCCGGAGATGTACTCCTCCACCAGCACGCCGGCCGGGTAGCGCGCGAGGGCCTGGCCCACCTTGGCGCGCGCCTCCTCGAGCGTCTCCGCCACCGAGTCCTGGGTGATGCCCTTGGAGGAGCCCTCGAAGTTGGGCTTGATGATGACGGGGAAGTGGAGGTTCTCCACCTTCAGCTCGCTGAGCTTCTCCACGTACTGCCAGCCCGGCGTGCGGATGTCGTGCTTCTGGAGGATGAGCTTGGTGAGCTGCTTGTCCAGGGTGATGGCCAGCGCGTAGGCGTCACTCCCGGTGTAGGGGAAGCCGAGCTCGTCGAAGAGTGCGGGGTAGAAGGCCTCCCGGAAGCGGCCGCGGCGTCCCTCGGCGATGTTGAAGATGAGGTCCGGGCTGTAGGCCTCCAGGCGCGCCACCGTGCGGGAGGCGGGCCCGGACACCTCGAAGCGCTCGAGGCGGTGTCCGAGCCGCTCGATGGCGCCCGCCAGGGCGTTGACCGTCTCCTGGCTGTCGAACTCGGCCTCCTCCTCCGCATCCGAGAGCCTCAGGTTGTACGTCAGCGCGATGCGCACCGTTGCCTCCTCCTGAGCCCGCCGGACCTCCGGCGCGCCGCGAACAACATCCGTTGGGGCTGCTGGGCCGCGGCTGCCTGACGGCGCTCCGCCACCGTGGCGCCCGCGACCTCCTTGGCGTCCACGACCTGCGTCTGCGCCCAGTGGTCCCCCCGGCGCTGGCCGAGCGGATCCCGCACCGCTCTCCACGCCTCCACACCGCCGATGACCAGGAGCCCCGCCCCGAACGCCACCCCGCCGATGGGCGAGGGCAACATCCCGAAGAGCATCACCAATCCCAGCGGGGCGTTCCGGATGACGCTGTCGCGGTGGCGGGCGGCGGAGCGCGTGGGCAGGTGCATCACCTTCACGCCGAAGATGCGCTTGCCAACGCTCTGGCCCTCCAGCATGCCGTCCGCGAGCAGGATGAAGAGGAGCGCCGCCAGGTTGCCCGCCTGGCCGAGCAGGACCCACAGGCCCCACGCCACGCCGACGTCCACCGCCCGCGCGCCGGCGCGGAGCAGGAGCGAAGCCTTTGGATAGGGAGAGCCCTCGGCTTCCCGGGGTCCGTCCGGGACGATGCGCCAGCGGGGAGGCCGCACCTCCGCCAGGAGCGGGCGTCCGGGTCTCACGTGGCGTCGTCCCCGTCGTCGTCGTCCCCGGCCAGCTGACGGAGCCGCTCCCACGCGCTCGCCGGCCTCGGGGACGCCGCGGGCGCGACACCACGCGCCACGACCGCCGTCGCACCCTCCTCGCTCAACCGCTGGAGCCGGCGGTGGGCGTCCTCCGTGTCCGGTGCCTCCTCCACGCCCTCGCGGGTGAAGAAGACGAAGGCCATGGAGGGGCGCTTGGAGGACTCGCGCATGGCGAACTGCACGTTCTCCAGCGTCCACCCCTGCGAGGTCCACGTGTTGAGGGTCTGCTCGAGCGACGCCTCGTCCACCGTGGAGAGCTCCACCACCTTGTACTGGAGTCGTGCCGTGCGCCCGCTCATGCTCTGCGCCCCTGTATCGCGCGCCACGCGCCCGCTTTCAACGGGCGGAGGCTGGCCGCAGCTCCACCCGGGGGGAGGTCAGCCGAGGAGCTTCGCCGCGTGCGGGGCATGGTACGTGAGGATGAGGTCCGCGCCCGCGCGCTTGATGGACGTGAGTACCTCCATCACCACCCGGTCGAGGTCGATCCACCCCCGCTCCGCGGCCGCGTGGAGCATGGCGTACTCGCCGGACACGTTGTAGGCGGCCACCGGCACGTCCACCCGCTCCTTCACCTTCGTGATGACGTCCAGGTAGCTGAGGGCCGGCTTCACCATCACCATGTCGGCCCCCTCCTCCAGGTCCAGCGCCACCTCCTTGAGGGCCTCGCGCACGTTGGCGGGGTCCATCTGGTAGCCGCGCCGGTCGCCGAACTGGGGCGCGCTCTGGGCGGCCTCTCGGAAGGGGCCGTAGAAGCCCGACGCGTACTTCGCGGCGTAGCTGAGGATGGGGGTGTCCGCGTGGCCCGTCTCGTCCAGGGCCCTGCGGAGGGCACGCACGCGGCCGTCCATCATGTCCGAGGGGGCGATGATGTCCGCGCCCGCCCTGGCGCAGCTGACCGCCATCTCCGCGAGGAGCGGGAGGGTGGCGTCGTTGACGATGTGGCCGCCGTCCACGACACCGCAGTGGCCGTGGTCCGTGTACTCGCACAGGCAGATGTCCGCCATCAGCTGGAGCTCCGGCACCGCGTCCTTGATGGCGGTGAGGGCCTTCTGCACCACACCGTCCCGGGCGTAGGCCTGCGTTCCCAGCGCGTCCTTGTGGTCCGGGATGCCGAAGAGGATGACGGACGGGATGCCCAGGGCATGCGCCTCGCGGGCGGCCGCCACCGCGTGCTCCACCGAGAGGTTGAAGACCCCCGGCATGGAGGAGATGGGACGGCGGACGTCCCGGCCCTCCACGACAAAGAGAGGGTAGATGAAATCGGAGGGGCGGAGCGTCGTCTCCCTGACCATCCGACGGAGCGGCTCGGAGCGACGGAGGCGGCGCGGGCGATGAACGGGAAATGGCATGACGGGCGCCACATTAACGGGACCGTGGGCGCCGGTGGTGCGGGAAGAATGGCTCACGGTCGCTCGGCTACACTGCCCCTGATGACCGCCCTCGAAGTGACTGCACTGAGCAAGACGTACACCGGGCTCCTGGGGCGACGGGGCCAGCAGGCGCTCCGCGGGGTGGACCTGGTGCTTCCCAGGGGCGCGGCCTTCGGGCTCATCGGCCCCAATGGCGCCGGGAAGACGACGTTCATCAAGCTCCTCCTGGGCATCGCCCGGCCCAACTCGGGGACCATCCGGGTGCTCGGGGGCTCGCCGGAGGACCCGGAGGTCCGCGCGCGCATCGGCTACCTGCCCGAGCGGCTGCACCTGCCCGCGAGCGCCACCCCGGTCGCCTTCCTGGAGGGCGTGGCCCGCCTCAAGGGGCTCCGCGTGGCACGCTCGGAGCTCCTGGACCTCCTCGCCCACGTGGGCCTCGCCGAGGCGCTGGGCCGGAAGATGGGCGGCTTCTCGAAGGGCATGCGCCAGCGCGCGGGGCTCGCGGCCGCACTGCTGGGCAAGCCTGACCTGCTCGTGCTCGACGAGCCGACGGACGGAATCGATCCCATGGGCCGCGTAGAGGTGCGGCGCATCCTCACGGCGGAGCTGAAGCGGGGCGTCACGCTCTTCCTCAACTCGCACCTGCTGGCGGAGACCGAGCGGCTGTGCGACACGCTCGGCATCCTCAAGGAGGGGAGGCTCGTGCGCTTCGGGCAGCGGGAGGCGCTCTGTCGGCTGGAGCCCCGCTGGCGGGTGCGCTTCGCCGGGAAGGTGGACGCTCAGGCGCTGGAGGACGCGGGCTTCACACGGCAGCCCGGGGATGCGTGGGCGTGCGAGGCACCGGACGCAGCGGCGTTGAACGCGGCGCTGGACCGGGCCCGACAGGAGGGGGCGCTCGTGGTGGAGCTGGTGCGCGAGGCGCAGGACCTCGAGGGCGTCCTCGCGGACGCGATGGGAGCCGCGGCATGAGGCCCCTTCTCGAGGTGGCGTGGCAGGTCCTGCGCGAGGCGGCGTCGCGCAGGTGGGTGCTGGCCCTCTTCCTGGGCATCACCGCGGTGCTCGCGACGCTCTCGTTCAGTCTGCAGCTGGACGTGCTGGACGGCGCGCTGGCGGCCACGAGGCTCTTCGGAAAGGCCCTGGGCACGGACATCCGCGCGGTGGACGTCGCGCTGCGGCCCCTGCTGCAGGCGTCCTCCTACCTCATCTTCTATGGCGGCCTCGGCTTCGGCATCCTGGCGTCCGCCGACTTCGGGCCGAGCCTGCTGGCACCGGGGCGCATCGAGCACCTCCTGTCCCTTCCGCTGCGCCGCTGGCAGCTCCTCGGCGGGACCTTCCTCGGTGTGCTGGCATTGAGCCTGATGGCCGCCCTCTACGGCGCCTGTGGGCTGGTGGTGCTGCTCGGGCTGAAGGCGGGCCTGTGGACCGTGGGGCCGCTGCTCGCGGCGCTCCTGGCGAGCGTCACCTTCGCGGCCCTCTACGCAGTGATGCTCACGGGCGCGGTCTTCGTCCGCAGCGCGGCGGTGTCCGCGGCGCTGGGGGCGGTGCTGTTCGTGCTCGGAATCCTCGCGGGCTACCGCGCGAGGGTGGCGACGGTGTTCGACCCGGGCCTCCCCCGCTCCGTCTTCCGCGCCCTGACCGCGGTGGTTCCCCGCGTGTCCTCGCTCGCGGACGCGGGCGCGGCCATCGCAGCGTCGGAGCCGCTCGCGCTGCGTTCGCTCGGGAGCCTGCTCATCGGTGTGCTGCTCTTCGGGATGGGGGCGCTGGCCGTCGGTGTCTGGCGCTTCGAGGAGAAGGACTTCTAGGCCATGCGTCGACGCTTCTGGTTGGTGGCTGCCGTGGTGCTCTTCGCGCTCGCGGCGGCATTCATGCTGTACGGACAGGACGACGGCGGTCAGGAGACGCCGGAGGTCGAGGTGGAGCTGCCGCGCCGGATGCGCGAGACGGAGAAGCAGCGCCTGCAGGGCCGGCGCACGCTCCCCGCGCTCCCGCCTACGGAGGAGGGTCAGCCGCCTCCCCGCCCGCGGGATCCGCTCCTCGCCGCCCTGCCCCAGGGCAGGGGCAGGACGGCGGTGGTGCTGGAGGCCAACGCCCTGCGCCACTCGCCCGTGGGCGAGCTCCTCCTCACGTGCGTCAACGGCAGGGGTCGCCGCGGCCTGGACGAGGTGAAGGCGAAGGCGGGCGTGGACCCGCTCCAGGACTTCGACCGGATCGTCGTGACACCAGACGGGATGATGGTGTCCGGCCACTTCGGTGAGGCACGCTGGGACGAGCTGTTCCGGGACGGGCACCGCCAGAGCTACGGGGAGAAGGGGCAGATTTTCGAGCAGCCCCCGCGCCGGAACGTGCTTCCGAATGGACAGACACGCGAGTCGCGAAGGGCGGTGCTGGGCGTCTGGGACAACCAGCTGGTCGTCTTCGGCGAAGACGCCGCGCAGGTGAAGCAGGCGCTGGACCGCGTGGAGGGGCGCGCCGAGGGCGGAGACCCCGTCATCCGCGAGGAGCAGACGTTCGGGGAAATCTACGGCGTTCTGTCCACGGACGACCTGCTCCGCATCGTCCCGGACGTCCAGCCGCAGCTCGTGGAGCAGTTCCGACGCGCAGGCGCGCAGATGGAGCTGCACGTGGACGCGCGCAGCGACGTGGGCGTGGTGGCCCGCGTGACGGGGACGGACGCGCAGCAGCTCGAGGACCTCGGAAAGACGCTCGGCGGTGCGCTCGCGCTCGGGCGCCTCCAGGCCCAGCAGCAGGGGGACGAGCGCCTCGCCTCGCTCCTCGAGCTGGCACGCGTGGACCCGCGCGGAGACAGCTTCAACCTGGAGCTGGCCCTGCCCCTCGCGTTCCTGGAGAAGCAACTCGCCGGGTGTCGCGAGGGTGTGGACGGCGGGGATTCCGAGAACGGGAGTGCGGCGTCCGGTGACCCTTGAGGTTGAAGCTCGGTTGCACAACCCCCTCACCCTTCCCCTCTCCCAGAGGGAGAGGGGAGTTCGTCACAGCTCGGGGTCGAGGAACAGGAGCCCCGCGGGCGGCTCCGGCGCCAGCCGCAGCGTGCGCGGGGGCAGCTTCGCGCGGGCCTCCATCACCGCGCGCACCTCCCAGGCTGGAGGCGGGTTGAGCGCGAAGCCCGCCTGGAAGATGCCGAGCCGCACCTGGTCCACGAGCTGCTCGAGCGAGGACACGGTGAAGACGTTGGGATGGCCCGGTGCACCGGGCTCCTTGAGCCCCAGCACGGTGCGCAGGACCAGCGCGTTGAGCAGAGCGAGGTCGAGGCTGCGCAGCGTGGGGTTGCGCGGCGCCGCCGGGAGGTGGGACAGGTCCAGCCCCTGCCGGAACCGGAGCAGGTGGCCGCGGCCCTCCGGGAGCACGGCCAGCACCGCGTGATAACCGGCAGGCACGGACGCGAGCCGCTCACGTGCCTCCGCGAGGCCCTCCTGGCTCGTCATTGGAGCGTCGACGGGGAAGACGCGTGCGTAGGCACTCACGAGCTGCAGGAACCGCTCCGGCTGGAACGTCTCGAGGCCTTGGATGGCGCGGTGGATGGGCCGGAAGCGCCAGCCGCTCTCGGAGAGGGGCAGGACGGCCACGAGGTGGGGTGCGCTCCCCCGCACCGCCGACAGCGGCCGGAGGGGCCTCTCCTGAAGGAGGGCCTGGATACGCCTCGTGGAGGGCGACGCCGTGAGACGCAGAAGGCGCCAGGGACGCTCGTCGAGGACACCCATGGCCACGATCGGTGCTCTCTCCGCCGCGTCCGCGAGCAGCGCGCGAAGTGCACCGTCATCGTCCGCGGCGAGCGCGGCCGTGGGCTCCACCCAAGGGGCCGAGGTGTCGCGCGTGGCCTCCTCGAGCGCCTCGAGCCCCTCCTCCGGATGCAGCGCCCCCAGGACGAAGCGCACCGGGCCCTCCTCCGGGCGGGCCGACGCCACCTCGAGCAGGTGGAAGGCGGGGCGGTTCTCGCGTCGGAGCACCCCGCTCGCCATCCAGTCGACGAGCCGTGCGCGCGGGTCGATGGCCTTCGCGAGGTGGATGCCGTGGTGGGGCTCCTCCGCCCACGCGCGACGGTCCGCGTCGCTCAGCGGGAGATGGGCGTGCCAGAGCCACTCCTGGCCGGCTTCGGAGGTGTGGAGGAGGGCCCGGAACGGGAGGACACGCGCCATGCCGCTCCACGTAGGCACGCGACCCGGCCGAGGCCAGCGGAGGTCTCACCACCAGAAGGTGCGGTAGGGCCGTTCCTTCGTCCTGCGCACGGAGAGGCTCGCCGGCTTCCGCTCCGCCGCCTCCTCCCACAGGAGGCTGACGGCCGTCATCGTCACGGCGGACGAAACGATGGCGAGGATGTACGGGATGGGCGTCGTGAAGCCGGCCACGAGCCCCGAGAGCAGCAGCACCGCGGCGCCCACTCCGCCGCCGAACGCATTCGCACGGAGAATCTGCGTGCTGGTAGGGCTCGCGCGCAGGGCGGCGAGCGCCATGGCCGCCGCGCCAATCCCCGGCGCGATGAGCAGCGGCGGGACGACGTCCGACACGCTCTCGAACCTGTTGCCGGACGTGTGGAGCGTGGCGAGGAGCAGCGCCCCGTAGGCGAGGCCCCAGACCCCTCCGGAGCCCACGAGCAGCGCGGTGCGCGTCGGCAGCTCGCCTCCGCCAACGCCCACCGTGAGCCACGAGCCGAGCTGCGCACCGATGATGGCGGAGGTCGCGAGCGCGAGGGAGTCGTCGCTGAAGAGGTCCACCACCCCCGCCACGGCCATGGCGCCGACGGCGGCGTTGAAGATGGAGAGATACGCGACGGGCTGGTCCATCCAGTTGTTGAACTGGTACCACGCGGACGCACCGAAGCCGACGCCGGCTCCCAGGAGCGTGCCCACCAGCATGGCCGTGCGTGAGTCCCGCTCGAGGCTGAAGCGATTCGGGATGCCCGAGAAGGCGAGACCGGCGCCCGCGCCCATGAGCGTGTTGCTGAAGACGAAGGGAAGGCTCCCGGGGCCGGCGAGGAACGCACCCTCCCGCACGTGTCCATCCAGCCTCCCGCGCGGCTCCTGCACCGCCTCGGGTGGCGCCTGGACGCGGGCGCCCTCCTCCTGCCCGGGCTCCTGCTGCGGCGTGGACGCCTCGCCCGGCGCTGTTGGCGTGGGAGGAGGCTGCGCCTCTTGAGCCCGCGCCGGCACCGCGAGGGTCAGCGCGAGGGCGAGCGCACAGGAAGGCGGGAGGATACGCACGGAGCTGTCTCCTTGGTCGTCCGGCAGGCAGCCAGTTGAATCCCAATTCCGCGCCGGATGCACGGCCTTCGTGCGCGCTCCGATGCCTGCGCGCCAACATCCCTCCGACATCCGCGCACCCGTATGCCTGCATGTCGTGCTTCAACTCGGCCTGCCGGATGGATAAACGTCCCTCCCGCGCCGGCACACCGGCCCTGTTCCCATACCGGAGGCCTTGATGGGCACCATGAAGTTGGACGTCCCGCACTCGCTCCCCAAGGACGAGGCGAAGAAGCGGCTCGCGCAGCTCGTGGACTACTGGAGCTCCAAGTATGGGGTGAAGAGCCAGTGGACAGGCGACTCCGCCACCGTCACCGGCAAGGTCATGGGCATCGCGCTCGAGGCCAGCTTCGAGGTCCGCGACGGCATCGTCGCCGGCGAGGGGACGGACCCCGGCATGCTCCTGCGCAGCAAGGCGAAGCAGTACATCCAGAGCAAGATGAGCGCCTTCCTGGACCCGTCGAAGAACCCGGCGGACCTCACCCACAAGGGCGACTGAGCGCGCCCGCAGGGCCGCGCCCTCAGAGCTCCTCGAGCGCCGCGAGTGCGTAGCGCGCGGCGCGGGAGATGGAGTCCGGCGCGTCGGGCATGTCCGGGTAGTGGCCTGCCAGTGGCCGTTGCGGGAAGCGGAGCTGGCCGATGGCGTTGCGGTAGCTGCGGCGCGCCGCCGCGTGCTCCCCCATCCGTTCTTCCACCTGGGCCAGCAGGTAGTGGCCCATTGCGAGCGTGGGCTCGAGGAACAGCGCCCGGCCCAGCTCGCTTCGCGCCTCGGAGAGATTGCCACGCTGGAGGGCAGCCAGTCCGGAGAAGACACGCGCCTCCACGCACAGCGGCTCCCGGCTGACGGCGAGGGCGAACGTCTCGAGCGCGTCCGTGTGACGGTTGAGGAGCGAGTAGAGGTTTCCGAGCGTCAGGAGCGCGTCCAGCTCGTTGGGCTCCTCCTCGGTGAGGCGGCGCAGGGCGGTCAGTGCACCGTGGAAGTCACCCTGCTCCATCTGTGCGACGGCCGCATCCAGCCGTGCCACCGGTGAGCGGTCCGGCAATGCCCGGACCGCCTCGCGCGGAGCGCTCGCGGGCGGAGGCGGAAGCGTAGGCGCAGGGACCCGCAGCGGGACGACCGGCGCCGGCGGCCGCAGCGTGGGACCGGGCGTGGCGGGGCTGCGCGGCGCAACCGCGGGTGCGGGGAGCCCGGGTGGCGCCCGGGTGCGCACGTCCGGCCCTGCACCCTGTTGCGGGCGCCGGTAAACGTACGCTCCCTCCACCTCCACCATCTCGAAGCGATCGTAGACCTTGAACAGGCTCTCAGAGTATCCGAGGAAGAGCAGCCCGCCGGGCCTCAGCGCCGCGTGGAAGCGGTCCATCAGCGCGCGGATGGTGGGCAGGTCGAAGTAGATGATGACGTTGCGGCAGAGGATGAGGTCCAGCGAGCCGGGCCGCAGGCCGGAGAACGCGGGCGCAGCCAGGTTCTGCACGTCGAGCCGGACGTATTGCCGGATGACCGGGAGGAGCTCGTAGCCGTCGTCCCGCCGCTCGAAGCAGCGGCGTCGGCGTGCGTCGGACATTGCCGCCAGGCGCCGCGCGCCATAGCGGCCCGCTTGGGCCACCTCGATCGCTGCCGGGTTCACGTCCGTGGCCCACAGGTCCACCTCGGCCGGGAGCGCGCCGAGCTCGTGCATGAGGATGGCGAGGCTGAAGGGCTCCTCGCCCGTCGCGCAGCCCGCGGACCAGATGGACACCGCGCGGCCCTGGTGCCTCGCACGCGCGAGCGCCTCCGGGAGCACCCGCTCCTCGAGCGCGCGGAACTGCCGTGGGTCGCGGAAGAACTCCGTGTGCCCCACCGTCACGAGCGGCAGGAGGGCCCGGAGCTCCTCCTCACCCTCGGGCCCCTCGAGGCGCTCGAGGTACTCCACGCCTCCCGTCAGGCCCAGCGCGGGAAGACGCGCGGAGAGCGCCAGACGGAGGCTGTAGAAGCCCTCGGACTGGATGCGGAGCCCGGCCCTCTCCTGCAACAGGACCGACAGCCTCTCCAGGACGTCGCGGCTCGGGCTCAGCATGGAGGAGCGTCCCGGCTCACGTCAGCCGGTCGATGGTCTGGGCCAGGGTCTCCACACCCAGCTCGCCCTTGACGAGGTAGGCGTCCGCGCCTGCATCGAGGCCGCGGCGCTTGTCCTCGGGAGCCGCGAGCGAGGAGAGGATGACCACGGGGAGCCGCGACAGCGCGGGCGTGGCCTTGAGCCGCCGCGTGAGCGCGAAGCCGTCCAGCCGCGGCATCTGCACGTCCGTGAGGACGAGGTCGAAAGCGCCGGCCTCCAGCTTGGCGAAGCCCTCCTCGCCGTCCTGGGCCTCGTCCACGGAGTGGCCGAGCGCCCTGACGAGCGCAGACTCCGTGGCGCGCGCGATGGGCGAGTCGTCCACGAGGAGGATGCGCAGGCGCCGGGTGGCCGGGGCCTGGGTGACGGGGCGCGCCACCTTGCGGACCTCGGCCATCATGTCTGGGACGTGGAGCAGCACCGCGATGCGCCCGTCCTCGAGCGCCGCGGTCCCCGCGACGAAGGCGGCTCCCTTGAGGAACTCGCCACCACAGGGCTTCACCGCCACCTCACGCTCGTCCACGAAGCCGTCCACCACCAGCGCCGCGCGGTCCTCGCCGTGGCGCACCACCACCGCCGGGGGCCGGTCGTAGCGCGGTCCACCGTTGAGTCCGAGCAGCGGCCCCAGCGCCACGAGCGCCACCGGCTTCTCGCGGTGACGGACCGCGAGCGTGCCGAACACCTCCATCCGGTCCTCGGGCTTGATGCGCGTGACGGCCTCCACGTCCGCCGCGGGCATGCCGTACACGTCGTCCCCGAGACGGACGAGCAGCACCTTCATGAGCGCCAGGCTCTGCGGCAGGCGCAGGGTGACGGTGGTCCCGCGCCCCAGGCGGCTGCTCACGGACACGCTGCCGTTGAGGGCCTCCGCCTTGCGCTTCACGACGTCCATCCCCACGCCGCGGCCGGACAGCTCGCTCACCTCTTCGCGCGTGGAGAAGCCATTGCGGAAGATGAGCTCCAGCGCCTCGCGCTCGGAGAGGGACGCGGCCTGCTGCGCGGTGAGGAGGCGCTTGCTCACGGCGGAAGCGCGCACGCGCTCCGGGTCGATGCCGCGGCCGTCGTCCTCCACCTGGAGGTGGAGCATGTCGCCGTCCGCGCGGACGCGGATGCGGATGCGCCCCGCAAGTGGCTTTCCGAGCGTGCGGCGGGTGTCCGGCGCCTCCACGCCGTGGTCCACGGCGTTGCGCAGGAGGTGCACGAGCGCGTCGCGCACGTCCGCGAGCATGGAGCGATCCACGCCCATGTCCGCGTTCTCCACGTGGAGGTCCACGTCCTTGCCCAGCTCCTGCGCCATCTCGCGCACCGCGCGCGGGAAGGCATCGAAGACGGTGGACAGGGGCACCAGGCGCGCCTCGGCGACGTGGTCCGCAAGCTGCGCCAGGTTGCCGTGCAGCGCGTTGACGCCGTCGGAGTGGTTGCGCGTGAAGCGGAAGGCGTCGTCCCGGAGCATGTGGAGATCCGCCTCCATCCGCTCCAGGCCCGCGCGCAGCTCACCCTCCAGGTGCAGCGCCTCCGAGGCGCGCAGGAAGCGGTCCCCCATGCGGGAGAAGCGCTGGAGGATGGCGTCCAGGTCCTTCGCGCGCAGGCGCGCCCGGGCGCTCTCCACGAGCAGGTCCCCCGCGAGGAGACCCATCGCGTCCAGCGTCTCCACGTTGACGCGGATGCTGCGGTCCGCGAGGGTGCCGCGGGAGGCGGGCACCTCGCCGTCACGCGCCTGCTCGGGCTCGGGGGGGAGGGCACTCTCCGGAGGGACCGCCTGCGCCGCGGACGCGAGCGCCGTGGTCGCTGGAATCACCGCGGGGGCCCCGGGGAGCGTCTGTGGCGTGGGGGACACCGCGGGCGCCGAGCGGGAGTGCCCCGGTAGGGGTCCGAGCGCCGGGACCGGGTGCCCGGAGGCCTTCGAGAGCGATGCGCACATCTGCTCGGTCGTGGGCGTGCCCGCCTGTGCGCTGCCGAGGTCCTCCACGAGGTCGCTCAGGGTGTCGCAGGCCTGGAGCAGGAGGTCCGTGGCCACGCGGGTGGACGTCCTCCCCTCGCGCTCGCTCCGGAGCAGGTCCTCGCACGCGTGCGCGAGCTGGCCGATGGCGGCCAGCCCCAGCATGCGCGCCTCGCCCTTCATCGTGTGGAGCTCGCGCGCCACGTCCTCGGCGGCCCGCGCCGCGGTGGGCTTCTCCAGGTCGATGGCGCCCAGCTGGATCCTCTGCAGCCGGTCCGCGGTGACCTCCTGGAACTTCTTCAGGAGGGATTTCTTGAGGGCCTCGGTGTCCATGGTGGAGCGGCCCAGGGTGTGCGCCTGGGCACCTCGCGCCTAGTCCGCCTTGAAGCGCCGGATGAGCTCGGCCAGACGGCCGGCGAGCTGCGTCAGCTCCACCGCGGCGCCCGTGGACTGCTTGGAGGCCTGGGTCGTCTGCCGCGTCACGTCCTCGATCTCCGCCATGGAGGCCACCACCTGCTCGGTGGCCGTGCGCTGCTGCTGCGTGGCGAGGTTGATGACGCGGGCCGCGTCGCTCGTCTCCTGCACGCCGGCGAGGATGCCCTCCACCGCCTGCGCCGCCACCGCGCCGAGCTTCTCTCCGCTCTCGGTGGCCACCTTGGACGCATCCGCCGCGCCCGCCGCCGCCGCGGTGGCCTCGCGGATCTCCGTGATGAGGTTCTTGATCTCCTTGGTGGAGTCCAGGACGTTCTCCGCCAGGCGGCGCATCTCCGCCGCGACGATGGAGAACCCCTTGCCCGCCTCTCCCGCGCGGCTGCCCTCGAGGGCGGCGTTGAGCGCGAGCAGGTCCGAGCGGTCCGCGATCTCGTCGATGACCTCCACCACGGTGCCGATGCGCTCCACGCGCTTGGACAGCTTGGCGATGGAGTCCGCCACCGCCACCCCGTCGGTGCGGATCTGCTGCATGGCCTGGATGAACTCGCCGATGGCGCCCCGCCCCGCGCGCGCCGCGCCGAGCGTCTCCTCCGCCACGCGCGCCACCGCGCCTGCGTTCTCGGCGATCTGCGCGGAGGCGTGCTTCAGCTCCTCCATGGTGGCCGTCGTCTCGTGGATGGCCGCCGCCTGCTCGGTGGAGGAGGTCTCGTGCTGGGTGGACGCCGTCAGCACCTGGTTGGCGGACGAGGAGAGCCGCAGCGCCGCCTCGTTGATCTCACGCACGAAGGTGCGCAGCGTCTCGATGACGTTCCCGAAGCCCTCGAGCAGCGGCGCGAGCTGGTCGTCCTCGGTCACCTTGCTCCAGCGCGCCAGGTCCCCCTGACGCACCAGCGCGATGAGCCCGTCGATGGCGCGGTCGATCTCCTTGGACGTGATGGCCTTGCGCGCCTCCGCGTTGGAGAGCTGGCGGACGAGCTCGTTGAGCAGCTCCGCCACCAGCGCCGCCTCACCGGCCAGCTCGCCCACGGGCGCGCGGGCGGTCAGGTCCCCCGCGAGCACGCGCTCGATCGCCTCGATGAGGACGCGAATCCCGGTGTCCGTGGGGGCCGGAGTGGCGGACTTCGAGGTGCTCTTGCGCCTGGGCGCGGACTTGGGTGAGGGCGACTCGAGTGACATGGCGTGTGCTTCCGTGGAGAGCGTGTGCTTCCGTGGAGAGAGGGTCAGAAGGTCCGGGGCAGATCGATGAGGACGACCGGCCGCTCCTCCGCGAGGGAGAGTCCGATGGCCAGGGGCGAGCGGGTGGCCGCAGGCGGCATGCGCCGCAAGCACGCAAGCGGGACCGCAGAGACGCCGCGCACGGCGTCCACCTTGAGCTGCGCCTCGCCGCTGTCCGTCCAGTACACGAGCGTCCTGCGGCCATGCCGGAGGGCCCCGAGCGCCGCGAGCGCGAAGGACTGGGGCCCGGCGCGGTCGATGCGGAGCACCTGGCTCGCGTCCACGCCGTACACCTCCTCGCCCACCTCGACGAGCAGGATGTCCACCGTCTCCGGCGCGTCCTGGACCGTCCTGGCGCTCACCGCATCACCGCCCGCTGCCGCGCCGTCTGGAGCAGCTTGGCGAAGTTGAGGAGCGCAATGCCTTCGCCGCGTGTGCCCGGCTGAACGACGCCCAGGAGGTGCTCGGCGGCCGCGTCTCCCCCCAGCGGCGGAGGCAGGATGTCGGACGTGAGGATGCGGCGCAGCCCGAGGACCGAGTCCGCCACCACGGCCGCAACGTAGGGGCCACTGGCACCCACGCACAGCCGGGTGCGCTCGCCCACGCGCGCCTCTCCCTTGCCGAGGAAGCGCAGGAGATCGAGCACCGGGAGCACCTGGCCCCGATGCCCCGTCACCCCCATCACGAACGCGGGCGTGCGCGGCAGCGGCGTGAGCCGTCCCGCCCGGAACACCTCGAGCACCGTCTC
The DNA here is from genome assembly GCA_022616315.1 of Myxococcaceae bacterium. Lineage (GTDB taxonomy): Bacteria > Myxococcota > Myxococcia > Myxococcales > Myxococcaceae > JAKEEX01. Next base: position 3,478 of record JAKEEX010000367.1, on the reverse strand, counting down.
GCTCGGGACCCCCAGGCGGAGCTCGCCCACCTTGAAGCAGAAGAACTCCTGCTCCGGCCGGGCCTGGCCCACGGAGCTGCGGTCGGGGGCCGCCTTCAGGGCGCGCTGGAGGGGGGAGGTTTCCAAGGGGCCGGAGTATCAGGAGGGCCCCGGAACGGGTCAAGCAAGCATCGCGTCTGCGTGGCGGGCCGCCTGGCCGCGGTGTAGCCTTCCGCGATAATCCTGCAGAGCCCGGGAGTCCCATGCCGCGCGTCTTGGTCCTCGATGACAGTCCCATGCTCGTGGAGCTCACCGTCGAGGCGCTCCTGGCGGCGGGCTTCCAGGCCGCGGGGGCGGTGGACCTCGCCAGCCTGGACGCGCAGCTCAAGGGTGGCCCGGTGGACCTGGTGCTGATGGACGTCAACATGCCGGAGATGTTCGGCGACGACGTCGTGGAGTACCTGCGCCACCAGCGCGGGGTGAAGGCCAAGCTGGTCCTCTACTCGGACATCGCGGAGCCAGAGCTCGTGCAGAAGACGCGCAGCAGCGGCGCAGACGGGTACATCGGCAAGGCGGACGGCATCGAGGGCGTCGTCGCCCGCGTGCGGCAGATGCTCGGGGTCGCACCGCGGGCCCCCCTCCCCGCTCCCAGGGCGGCCGAGGAGGCGGAGTCCCCGACGCCGGAGGCCGGGTCCGCGAAGAGGCCGCGCATCCTCATCGTGGACGACAGCGAGATGACGGCCCGCATCATCGAGGCGGACCTCGTGTCCAAGGGCTTCGAGGTGCACGTCGCCGACAGCGCCGAGGCGGCCACGAAGATCATCCTCAAGAAGCAGACCCGGCCGGACCTGGTGCTGCTCGACGTGCGGATGCCCAACGTGAACGGCGAGCAGTTCTGCCGCTTCATCAAGGGCAACACCCTGTTCGCGGGCATCAAGGTGCTGCTGTGCTCCGGCGAGAACGTCGAGGAGCTGCAGCGCATCTGCCGCGAGGCGGGCGCGGACGGCTACGTGGCCAAGGACGCGGTCCTCAGCAAGGTGGTCGCCCGCGAGCTGGCCTAGGGCCCGCGCTCGTCCTTCCCGCGCGCGAAGTTTCCGACGACGAGCCCTGGCCGTGCCTCCTTGAAGCGGCGGAGCATGGCCGCAATGCCCATGGGCTCCCCACCCGCGCCGCGCTCGCGTGCCACGTCCAGGTACTGGAGCGGATCGATGGCGAGCGAGCGCGTCTGCACCTGGTCCACCTCGTGGCGGCGAATGAGGTCCACCAGGGCCTCGACCTCCCCTTCGCGGTCCGTGACGCCCGGGAAGCAGAGCAGGTTGAGCGCGATGTACGCACCGTGCCTGCGCGCCGCCGCGAGCGAGCGCTCCACGTCCTCCCACGCGTAGCTGTCCGGACGGTAGTACGCCTCGTAGAGGTCCTTCACGCCCGAGTTGAGCGAGACGCGCACCGCGTCCAGGCCGGCGTCGAGCAGGGCCTGAAGGCCCTTCGTCAGGCTCGCATTGGTGTTGACGTTGATGCTCCCGCGGTCCGTCCGCTCGCGCATGAAGCGGATGGCGGCGGCGATCTGCTTCCAGCGCGTGAGCGGCTCCCCCTCGCAGCCCTGGCCGAAGGACACCATGGTGCGGCCCGGCGCGCTCGTGAGGTGGTAGAGGCCGATCCGCCCCAGCTCCTCGGCCGCCGGCCCATCCTCCATGCGCTCGTGCGAGGCCGGTGGCCCGTCCTCGGGCTGGTCCGAGATGCAGCCCACGCAGCGCGCGTTGCAGAAGACGGACACCGGCAGCGCCCCCTCGTCCCGCACGTAGAAGACGTTCTGGGAGGTGATGCAGCCGTAGACGAGCGCGCACGTCTTGAGCTGCTTCAGCACGCGGTTGTCCGGGAAGCGCGCGAGGTGCTCGTCCACCAGCGCCTTGAGCTCGGGCGTGTTGAAGCGCGCGGGCTCCCAGTGCGTGCGCCGGTCCGTGTGCAGCGCCCACACCACCGCCCCGTCCGCACCCCACGCCGCGGCCGTGTACGCCCACTGGGGAAGCACGGGCCCGTCGGCCTTGACCTCTCCCGGAAGGTGCGTGCGCGTGTAACCCGGCGGCAGGAGCGCGCCCACGGCGTGCGGCGTGAAGCTGCGACCGCCCACCCGCATCTCGCGCACGAGCGTGAGCTCTCCCGTCTCGGGGTCCACGCCCACGGGCAGCCTGCCCGGCAGGTGGACGAGCCTCGCCCCCGGCGGCAGCGGGATGGGACGCCCCTCGGGCGGACCGAGCGTCTCGCCGCTCCGGAGCGTCGCGAGGAGGGAGGGGTGCTCCATCACCCGACCCCTGGGGTCAGCGAAGAGCAGCTTCGGGGGATTCCGCATGGCGCGCCCTGTAACACCCCTCCCCCCGTGTGGCGATGCCCGCCGTCCGGGGACGGGTGGCCATACGTGCGGCTGCTCGCGCGCATTCGCAGCTCCCCCCGATGCGCGCTGCGTCAATGGCCCCTCTGGTGCGGTGGCGTTTGACCGCACCGGTGACGCTGTTAGCTTGCGCGCCCCGAACGGCGGTCCTTCCCCGCGCAGGCACTGCCCTCTGAGTCCGCCCCTGGAGGCTTCCCGTGATCGTTGGAGTACCGAAGGAAATCAAGACCCGTGAGTACCGCGTCGGCCTGGTGCCCGCGGGCGTGCGCGCCATGGTGGCCTCAGGCCACAAGGTGATGGTGGAGGAAGGCGCAGGCCTCGGCAGCGGCATCTCCGACGCCGACTACCAGCGCGCGGGCGCGGAGATCGTCAAGTCGGCGGACGAGGTTTGGAAGCGCGCCGAGATGATCTGCAAGGTGAAGGAGCCCATCCAGGCCGAGTACGAGCGCATCCAGCCCGGCCAGCTCATCTACACGTACTTCCACCTGGCCGGCGTGGACCCGGAGCTGACGAAAACGCTCCTCAAGAAGAAGGCGTCCGCGGTGGCGTACGAGACCATCCAGCTCGAGGACGGCTCGCTGCCCCTCCTGCGCCCCATGAGCGAGGTGGCCGGCAAGATGTCCATCCAGGTCGCCGCGCGGAGCCTGGAGAAGGCGCACGGCGGCATGGGCATCCTGCTCGGCGGCGTGCCCGGCGTGCGCCGCGCGCGTGTGAGCATCATCGGCGGCGGCGTGGTGGGGATCAACGCGGCCAAGGTGGCCGTGGGCATGGGCGCCGAGGTGACGGTGCTCGACGTCAAGCTGGACACGCTGGCCTACCTGGACGACGTGTTCCTCGGCCGCGTCACGACGCTCTACAGCGACAGCGAGTCCATCGCGCGCTCGGTGCGCGAGGCGGACGTGGTCATCGGCGGCGTGCTCATCCCGGGTGGCAAGGCGCCCAAGCTCGTCACCGAGGACCTCATCCGCGAGATGAAGAAGGGCTCCGTGGTGGTGGACGTGGCCGTGGACCAGGGAGGCTGCATCGAGACCTGCCGCCCCACCACCCACGACAACCCCACCTACGAGCTGCACGGGGTCATCCACTACTGCGTGGCCAACATGCCGGGCGCGG
>JAKEEX010000366.1 GCA_022616315.1 Myxococcaceae bacterium | reverse complement strand
CGAGCCACCCCACCGCCGTCGAGCGGCTGTACGACTTCACGCAGTCGAAGATCTGAGCGGCGAAGGGGTCCGGTGACGACCCCTCACCCTTTCCCTCTCCCCGAGGAGAGGGGAGTTTCGTCACCGTGTCGGAATGCTGGCCGAAGTACCCCTCTCCCCCTGGGAGAGGGCCGGGGTGAGGGGAAGCGGAAGCACCTGCGCCTCACACCTTGTGGACGCTCATCAGGTTCGTGCTCCCCGGCTCGTTAAGCGGCACGCCGGCGACGATGATGATGTTTTGCCCCGCGGGGCACAGGCGCTCCTCGCGGCACATCCGCCGCACCTGGGCGAGCATCTCGTCCGTGGAGCGGCACCGTGGGACGAGCCGTCCCTCCACGCCCCAGTACAGCGCCACGCGCTTCACGGTCTCCGGGTTCGGAGTGAGCGCGAGGATGCGCGCGGAGGGCCGGTACCCGGAGATGAGCCGCGCGGTGAGCCCGCGCTCGGTGTAGGCCACCACCGTCTTGATGCGCAGCTGTTCCGCGGCGGCAACCGCGGCTGCGGCCACACCCGTGGAGACCTCCTCCGAGCGCTCGAAGGGATTGTGACGCTCGGTGCGGGGCGCGCGCAGCTCCGTCTCCTCCACCACCCGCGCCATGGTGCGCACCGCCTCCACCGGGTACCTCCCCGACGCGGTCTCACCGGAGAGCATCACCGCGTCCGCTCCGTCGAGAATGGCGTTCGCGACGTCGGACACCTCGGCGCGTGTGGGGCGCGGGTTGGTGACCATGCTCTCCAGCATCTCCGTGGCCACGATGACCAGGCCGCCACGCCGGTTCACCGCCGCCACCATGGACTTCTGCAGCGAGGGAATCTGCTCCAGCGGCATCTCCACGCCCAGGTCGCCCCGCGCCACCATCACGCCGTCCGACACGGCGGCGATCGCGTCCAGGTCCGCCACCGCCTGGGGCTTCTCGATCTTCGCGATGAGCGGGGTCCCACGCTGGCTCACCAGCTTTCGCGCGCGGCGCACGTCCTCTGCGCAGCGGACGAAGGAGAGCGCCACGTAGTCCACACCGATGTCCTGACCGAAGGCGAGGTCGTCCCTGTCCTTCGGGGTGAGGGTTGGGACGCTGACCGCGGCGCCGGGAAGGTTGAGTCCCTTGCGGTCCTTGAGGACACCGCCCACCTCCACGCGGCAGGACACCTCGGTGCCGCGCACGGCCAGCACGGTCAGCCGGACGCGGCCGTCGTCCAGCAGGATGGGATCCCCCTTGCGGACGTCTGCGGGGAGGCTGCGGACCGGCGTGGGGATGACGTGGTCGCCGCCGAGCACCGGCCGCGTGGTGACCGTCACGCGCTCGCCGTCCTTCACCTCCAGCGCGCCCCCCTCGAACCGGCCCAGGCGGATCTTCGGTCCCTGGATGTCCTGGAGCACCGCCACGTGACGACCCGCGCGCTCCGCCACCGCGCGCACCCGCTCGATGCGGCGCCGGTGCTCCTCCTGCGTTCCATGCGAGAAGTTGATGCGCGCCACGTCCATGCCCGCGTGCACCAGGTTCTCGAGCACCTTGTCGGACTCACTCGCGGGACCGATCGTGCAGATGATCTTCGCCTTGCGCATGGGCGCGCATCGTATGCCCGCCCGAGCGCGAGAGGTGGCCCAACGCTAGAGGTGAATCGTGTCTTCGTCTTCCCCGGGCGGCGGCGTCCCGGGGGTCTGCTCCCCAGGCAGCGGGTGCTTGGGCTCCCCGGGAGGCACGCCGAGGTCACCGGGAGGTCCGCCGCCGACGCCGAGCTGGTTCATCAGCGCATCCACCTCGTCCTTGCTGAGACCGGCCTCGGCCAGCACTTTCTGGTGAGCGAGGATGGGCGCGCCGCCGGTGAGCGCCATCGCGATGGAGTCTGAAGGGCGTGCGTCCAGCGCGTGGTCCTGGCCCCCCTGCCGGATGATGATCCTGCCCACGAAGATGTCATCCTGGAGCGAGTCGATGCGCACCTCGGAGACCTTCCCTCCGAGCTGCACCACGACGTCGTCCAGCAGATCCTGGGCGAGCGGGTGCGGAGGCACCAGGTGCGCGAGCCGGAAGGCGATGGCCACGGCCGACGCCTCGTCCACGAAGATCGGGAGCAGCGTCGTGCCGTCCTTGCTCACCAGCAGCACGGCGTGGGTCTGCGCCTCCTCGAGGGGGACGACGTCCCGCACCTCGAGCTCCACCATCTGCTTGCAGATGTTGGAGTCCTCACCCTTCAGAGGCTTGCAGCGCGCGGATGCTGCGGGCTTCTGGGGAGGGTCGCCCGCGAGGGCCGCCGTGGACAGCAGGACAGCGACCAGGGTCAGCAGAACGCTGACGCGAGGTCTGCGAGGGGGGCCAATCCGGATGGGCGTTCTCACCCAGCAAACGTAGGCCCCCGACCCGGGGGCGGCAGCCAGGGGCGGGGAAGGGGGCGAGCGGACGGTGGCGCAGGCGGACGCGCTCAGCGGTCCTCGTCGTCGCGCTCCTCGTCCTCGTCGTAGTCCTCGTCCTCGTCCTCGTCGAGCTCGTCCTCCTCGTCCTCGAGGTCGAGGTCCTCGTCCTCGTCGGAGGCCTCCTCCTCTTCCTCCTCCTCCTCGAGCTCCTCGACGTCCTCGGTCTCGACGGTGAGGGAGGCGCTGAACTTCTTGGAGAGGGCGGCGAGCTGCGTGCGCAGCTCGGCGAGCGCGTTGGAGAAGTCCTCGGCCAGGCTCGCCGGAGCCTTCGCGCCGCAGTGCGGGCACTCGAGCTTCTCCGTCCCATCGATGAGATCCTGGGCGTCGAGCTCGAAGGTTCCCTCGCACTTCTGACAGGTGAAATCGATGGTCATGTCCGGCGCCGAGATACGAAGCCGGACGGCACATGTCAACGGCGCATGCGCTTCCACTGACCGGCCCCGGCGGTCCAGGACCGGTCAGCCTCGGGTCACGGCCTGGCGCCGCTCGTGCGCTTCTCCATCGGGGCGTAATCGCGGCGCGGATGGCCGGTGTACACCTGGCGCGGACGGGCGATTTTCTGCTCCTCGTCCAGCACCATCTCCTCCCACTGGGCCACCCAGCCCACGGTCCGCGGAATGGCGAAGAGCACCGGGAACATCTCCGCCGGGAAGCCCATCGCCTCGTAGATGAGGCCCGAGTAGAAGTCCACGTTCGGGTAGAGCTTGCGCTTGACGAAGTAGTCGTCCTGCAGCGCGATGCGCTCGAGCTCCGTCGCGATGTCGAGCAGGGGGTTCTTGCCCGTCACCTCGAACACCTTGTCGGCCTGCTGCTTGATGACCTTCGCGCGCGGGTCATAGCTCTTGTAGACGCGGTGGCCGAAGCCCATCAGCTTCTTCTCGCCCTCGCCGCTCTTCACCTGCTTGATGAACTCCGGCACCCTGGACACATGGCCGATCTCGCGCAGCATGCGCAGCACGGCCTCGTTGGCGCCGCCGTGCAGCGGGCCGTAGAGGGCCGTGATGCCGGCGGTGACCGCCGAGTAGGGGTCCACCTGCGAGCTGCCCACGATGCGGGTGGCAGTGGTGGAGCAGTTCTGCTCGTGGTCCGCGTGCAGGATGAACAGCACGTCCAGCGCGCGCTCGAGGATCGGGTTCGGCTTGTAGGTGGCCGTGCCGATCTTCCGGATCATCGCCAGGTAGTTCCCGACGTAGCTCAGCTCGTTGTCCGGGTAGACGTACGGCAGCCCCATCGAGTGGCGGTAGCTGAAGGCCGCGATGGTGGGCATCTTGGCGATCAGCCGCATCATCTGGATGCGCCGCGTGGTCCGGTCCTTGATGTTCTTCGCGTCGGGGTAGAAGCTCGACAGCGCGGCCACCGTCGAGGCCAGCATGGACATGGGGTGCGCGTCGTAGCGGAACCCGTCCATGAAGGACTTGATGTTCTCGTGCACGTACGTGTGGTGCGTGATGATGTACGTGAACTCGTCGATCTCCTGCTTCGTGGGCAGCTCCCCGTTGAGCAGGAGGTAGGCCACCTCGAGGAAGGACGACTTCTCGGCCAGCTGCTCGATGGGGTAGCCGCGATACTCCAGGATGCCCTTGTCACCGTCGATGAAGGTGATGGCGCTCCGGCAGTTGGCCGTGTTGAGGAAGGCCGGGTCGTAGCCCATCAACCCGAAGTCCTTCTCGTCGACCTTGATCTGCCGCAGGTCCGCGGTGCGGATGCAGCCGTCTTTGACGGCGAGCTCGTACGTCTTCCCGGTCCGGTTGTCCGTGACGGTGAGGGTGTCCTTGGTGGCCATGGAGCGAGATTTCCCGCCGGGAGGATACCTTTCAACAAAAAAGAGCTTTGATGCGCACGCCTGTTCGGGCCAACTCGGTCCAGAACCCGGGGAAGCTCTTCTCCACACAGGAAGCTCCGCTCAACGTCAGGCGCGCTCCGCGGAGGACGGCGAGGGTCGCGGCAGACATGGCCATACGGTGGTCCCCCCGGCTGTCCAGGTGGAAGGCGTCCACCGGGCGGGGAGCGGGGTGGACCGTGAGTGTGTCGTCCGCGAGTGTGGTCCGACCGCCCACCGCCTCGACGAGGGTTCGGATTCCCTCCAGGCGGTCGCTCTCCTTGCTCCTGAGGATGGACACCTCGGTGAGGGTGGACGGGGCCGGAAGCACGCAGGCGAGCGCGGCCAGGGTGGGCAGGAGGTCGGGACAGTCGGCCCCGGACGCGGACAGGCCGCCGCGTGGCGCGCCCGTCACACGGAGTCCCCCCTCGCTCACCTCCCAGGCCAGGCCCACCTGCTCGAGCACCCGGAGCAGCGCTCGGTCCGGATGGAGGGCGGCCGGATCCACACCCCGCACGACACCACCGCTCCGCCAGGCGACCAGGGCAAGGTAGCCAATGGACGACCAATCTCCCGGCACCGGCGGCAGCGGCAACGGCGAGCAGCCCATGACCGTGATGGCGCGCCCGTGGCGCTCGAGCTGGAAACCCGAGCGCGAGAGCCATTGCTCGGTGAGTGCCAGGTAGCCCTCGCTCGCGGGCGTGCCCGTGAGCTCCACCGTCCACGCCCGCTGCTCGCGGATCGCCAGCGAAGCGGCCCCGAGCAGCAGGCTGCTGGCGAACTGGCTGCTGGCGCTTCCGTCAATCCTGAAGCGCGGCTCCGGCGCCCGTCCCGCGCCCACGACGAGGAGAGGCCAGGGCGACTGCTCGTGTGCCGCGTGGAATCCCGCCGGACCCAGCGTACGCGCGAGCGCCTCGAGGAGGGGACCGTGCGGCCGTTCACCGAGGCGAGGCGTTCCGGTGAAGCGCGTTCGCTGACCGGGACGGATCGCGGCCTGCGTGAGGAGGAAGCGGAAGGGAGCCCCGCCATCGGCACAGTCCACCTCCACGTCACCCGCACGAGCCAGCGCCGAGAGCCCATCCCGAAGCACGCGCACATCGCTCGGCACAGCGTCGGCGACGGCGTGCGCACCCAAACCAAGGCCCAAGCGAGGCTCGACACCCAGCATCGCCCCCAGCACCAGCGCCCTGTGCGCATCCGACTTGGACACGGGCGGGGTGAGTGCGGCGGCATGCAGCCCGGACGCGTCCACCACCACGGTGCTCATGGCCGAACCCCCTTGCGCCACAGGGGCAACAGGGCCTGCCAGATGCGCGGGGCCACCGGAACGACGCGCGCGCGCCCCACTTCGGCGAGCAGGACCACCTGCAGCTCACCACGCGTCCCGGCCTTCTTGTCCGTGGCGAGGAGGCCGCCCACCTCCGAGGCGTGCGAGCGCGCCAGCAACCGCGCCATCACGGCCCGCTCCCGGACCCCCGCCTTCCGCTGGAGCACCTCCTCCACGCTTCGGGCAAGCGGCTCCGGCGTGACGCCCAGCGCCCGGCCCACATCCAACGCACACACCATGCCGAGCCCCACCGCCTCGCCGTGCGCGAGCCGGAAGCGGGAGACGCTCTCGAGCACGTGACCGAAGGTGTGTCCGAAGTTGAGCACCTTGCGAAGTCCCGTCCGCTCGTAGGGATCCTCCCGGACCACCGACTCCTTGAGCGTCCGTGCCTCGCGCACGAGACGGGGGAGGGGCGGAGGACGGCGGCACCATGCGTGGAAGCGGGAGGCGTCGAGGCAAACCGCCATCTTCCAGGCCTCGATGGCACCCTCCCTGCGCTGCGCGTCGCTGAGCGTGGTGAAGAACTCCGGACACAGCCAGCACGCCTCCGCGGTGTGGAAGACTCCTGCAAGGTTCTTCACCGCTCGTCCGGACACGGTGACGTCCACCGCCCCCTTTCCGCCGAGGCTGCTGTCCACCGCGGCGAGGACGGTCGTCGGCACGTGGTGCAGACCGACGCCCCGCTTGAGCAGGTGCGCCGCCACCGTGGCCACGTCCCCGATGGTGCCTCCGCCAATCGCGACGAGGGCCCCCGCGCGCGGAAGCGAGGCAGCGCCCACCAGGATGCGCTCGAGGACGCGAAAGCTCTTCGCCGCCTCACCGCCAGGGACTGTGATGACCGCTCGGGGAGCGAGGCGTGCGAGCGCGGGCCGGACCTCCGGATGCAAGCGGGCAACCCGGGCATCCAGCACCACCACGGGCTCGCGCGGCATCCTTCGGGCGAGGCGCGCGAAGCCGCCCCACACGTCCGTGGGAGGTCGGTAGGCACCGGGTGGCAGCTGCTGGGCGGAGGCGCTCATCGCTCGTGCGGACGTGCTCGCATCTGGAGGACGAGGTCGGCGAGCACGAGGCTCACCATGGCTTCCACCACCGGCACCGCGCGCGGAAGGATACAGGGGTCATGGCGGCCGGCCTTCGCGAGGTCCGCGAGCGTGGCGGGGGGCTTGAAGAAGACACGGAAGTGCGCGGGCTCGCCGCTGGCCATCCCGCCCTGGATGCCTCCGTACACATCCCTCGCGGTGTGGAAGACGCTCCCAGGCTTCTCCAGCCGCTCCAGCACGTCCGGCGGACCCCAGAGCACGCCGGTGACGGCGCCGATGCTTCCGAGCGCCTGGGGAATGAGCGCCTTCAGCTTCCCGAAGATGGGCTCGCCCAGACCGCGGGGCAGCCCGTCGATGCGGAGGTCGATGGTGCCCCCCAGCGAATCTCCCACGTCCCTGGCCGAGAGGATCTGCTGCGCCATCGCGTCGGCGGCCTCCGGGTCGGGACAGCGGGTCGGGTGGGCATCCACCCGAGCGCGGGTGAGAGGACCTTCCGGGAACCGCGCGCGCAGGGCACCGACCTGGGACACCCAGGCCACCGTCGAGAGCTCCGTCACCTCGCGCGCGAGGAAGGCCTCCGCCACCGCGCCGCCGATGACGCGGCAGAGCGTCTCGCGGCCGCTGGTCCGACCTCCTCCGCGGTGGTCGCGGTGCTTGAAGCGGTCTCGCCACACGGCGTCCGCGTGGCCGGGACGGTCACGGACCTTGAGGCTGTCGTAGTCCGCGGACCGCGCGTCCGTGTTGCGCACGATGGCCGCGATGGGCGTGCCCAGTGTCACGTCCTCGAACACGCCCGACAGCACCTCCACCGTGTCCGCCTCCCTGCGTGCAGTGGTGAGGCTCGACTGGCCGGGCCTGCGGCGGTCGAGGGCCGCCTGGAGAACGGAGGAGGGCAGGGGCACGCCTGCGGGACAGCCGTCGATGACGGCGCCCAGAGCAGGCCCGTGGCTCTCTCCGAAGGTGGTCAGGCGGAAGAGGGTGCCGAAGGTGTTCACCGTTGCTGTCACCTCGTGCGCGCTCGCGGCGCGTCGCGGGAGCGCGCTCCTACGTGGCGCGTCCCCAGTAGGCGCGCTGTGCGCGTGCTTGCGCGGAGAACCAGGCGGCGCCGAGCTTCAACGGTCTGCCACCCCGCTCGGTGATGCGCTCTGCGATCCGCCGACCCGGAGGACCGTACGCGATGACCGCCACACGGGCCCCGGGCGCGAAGCAGAGACCCTCGGGCGGCTCCGCGTGAGCGGGCCACGTCCACACGAGCTGGCCCCCCAGCGGAACGTTGCCCACCTCCGGGCTCCGCATGACCCGGACCAGGGCACCCCCCGCCGCACGGAGCGCCGCAGCCGCGCCGCCGTCTCCGAGGACCACGTACGGTCCCTCCCCGAGCTTCGCGAGACACACGCGTGCCCCCTCGACGTCGGTGTTGGCGCCGCGCCAGATGCGGCCCTCGCGCCAGAGCGTGTTGATGGCCTCGTGCCCCTCACCCAGGTGCTGGGCGAGTCGCTTCTTGAAGGGGCTCGTCACCGCGAAGCCCGCATAGTGCGGGAGCAAGGCATCCACGAGCTGCTCCACGGGAGCGTCCGGCGCGAGGTCGATCCGGTCGAACGGCTGCCGGTGGATGCGTGGTGAGCGCGAGTGTGCGATGCCGGCGCCGAGGATGCCCAGTCGCAGCTCTCCCGGTGCACCGCGTGCCGCGCGAACGGAGTCCGCGAGGAGGCGCTGTCCGGCGGCCGCAGCCCAGGCAGGACTCGCAGCCACGAAATCGAGCGCATTGCGCCGCGCGAGGACCGCGCGGATGGGGAGCGCGCAGGGTCCCGTCACGAGCACCGTCACGCGCCCCTCACCGAAGCGTCCTATGAGCTGCGTCTGGAGACCGAGCAGCGCATCCAGCCGGTCCGGCGTGCCGAGCGGCTCCACGTGCTTGATGGAGACCCCCAGGGGCACACCACGCCAGGCCGCCATCGCCTGCTCCTGCGTGAGCGGAACCTCGAAGTGCTCGGAGACGAGCACCTCCGCGCGAACGTCTCCGGACGCGAGCTCGGATCGCCCCGGAAGCGGGACGTCCACCACCGCGGCGGCCTCCACCCACTCCCGCGGTAGCGGCGCCGAGCGCTCCGCCACGAGCAGGGGCAGCTCGCCTGCGAGCGCCTTCGCGGCGTCCACGTTCTCGTGGAGGTCCGTCCGCAGCTCGAGGAGCTGGGCACCTCGTGCACGCACCTCGCGAGCGAACGCGAGGGCCTCGTCCGTGGACAGGCCGGGCGGGAGCGTCACCACGCGGCGCGGTGTGCTCACGTCAGCGCCCTCAGCGCTTCCGCCAGCGACACCGTGCGGGCGCGCGCATGCGCTTCTTCCCGTGCGTGGAACACCTGGCTCAGCTCCTCCTCCAGCGTCAGCTCCGGACGCAGGCGCGGACGGCCCACGTCCCCTCGGAGCCGCTCACAATATGTCTGAAAGCTCACGGGCACGAGCACGGCATAAGCGCCGGTGAGCAGGTCGGCATGGTGCGAGAGGAAGCCCCCTCCCACTGCGACCAGGCTGCCCGCGGGAAGCGAGGCGAAGGCGGCCCGCTCGGCGGCGCGGAACCCGGCGGCATCGGAGGTCACCCAGCCCGCGAGGGGACGGCGGTGGACGCGCTCGAGGTGGGCGTCCAGGTCCACCCCCGGGCGGCCGAGCAGCTCCGCGAAGAGGGGCAACAGGCGCGTCTTGCCCGCGGCGCGGTGGCCCACGAGCGTCACCGTCTGGTCGGCCGCCGGTGAGGGCCGAGGCGGCATCGCCACGTAGAGCGCACGGACTTCGGAGGCGAGGCGGGGGTCCAGCGCATCGAGGACGGCGCGAGCGAGCGCCGCCCGCCGCTCACCGGACGGTCCCGACATAGACGTGGGCCGTGCCGAAGGTGAGCGCGCGAGCACGCCGCTCCCGGATTGCACCTGCGCGGTCCATCAGCGCGAGGAACCTGTCGCCAGCAGGGAACGCCGCCGAGGTGCGGGGAAGGTACTGGTACGCCGCGCGATTGCCGGTGAGCAGGCCACCCACCGCCGGCATCACCACCCGGCTGTAGAACCGGAACAGCGCCCCGAAGAGTCCCGCGGGCTGACCGAACTCGAGCACCACCACGCGTCCGCCGGGCTTCACGACGCGCGCCATCTCCGAGAGACAGCGCACCGGATCGTCCACATTGCGGATACCGAAGGCGATGGAGGCCACGTCGAAGGTTGCGTCCGGGTAGGGGAGGGCGAGCGCGTCCGCCACCTCGAAGCGCACATCGAGTCCCGCCTGAGCCGCCTTCGCCGGGGCCGGCGCGAGCATCTCCGCGCAGAAGTCGGTCCCCACGACGCTGCCCGTGCTGCCCACGGCGCGCTTGAACGCGAGCGCGAGGTCTCCGGTCCCCGTGGCGCAATCGAGCACGCGGTCACCGGGCTTCGCCTCCGACGCCTTCACGGCCGCGCGGCGCCAGACCCGGTGCACGCCGAGGGAGAGCACCTCGTTCGCCACGTCGTAGCGCGGCGCGATGGACGAGAACAT
>JAKEEX010000365.1 GCA_022616315.1 Myxococcaceae bacterium | reverse complement strand
GGGAGCATGCCGTCTACGCGGTCTCGGCGCACCCGTCCGACGTCAGCTACGCCAGCTGCCGTCCATGAGGCGCTGGATGCGCTCCTCGAGCGGCGGGTGGCTCGAGAAGAGGGCCAGCATGCCGCCCCCGCGGATGCCGAAGGCCGTCATGTTCGCGGGCAGGAGGCTCGGCGCGCCCTGCTGCATGCGCAGGCGGTCCAGCGCGCGCGCCATGGACTGGGCGCTCACGAGCTCGGCGCCACCGGCGTCCGCGCGGAACTCACGGCGGCGGCTGAACCACGCCACGATGATGCTCGCCCCGATGCCGAACACCATCTGCAGCACCATGCTGGTGACGAAGTAGCCCATCCCCATGCCCGAGCGCTCCTCGCCGTCCTCCGAGCGGTTCAGGAACCGGTCCACGAAGAAGCTCACCACGCGGCTGAGGAAGATGACGAAGGTGTTGAGCACGCCCTGCAGCAGCGTGAGGGTAATCATGTCCCCGTTGGCCACGTGCGCCACCTCGTGGCCGAGCACCGCCTCCACCTCCTCGCGGCGCATGCTGTGCAGCAGACCCGTGGAGACCGCGACGAGCGCACTGTCGCGGCGCGCGCCCGTGGCGAACGCGTTCATCTCCGGGCTGTCGTAGACCGCCACCTCCGGAAGCCCGATGCCGGCGCTCCGCGCCAGCCGGTGCACCGTCTCCACGAGCCACCGCTCGGCCTCGCTGCGGGGATTGTCGATGACCTTCGCCCCGGTGGCCCACTTGGCCATGGGCTTGGACATGGCCAGCGAGATGAGCGAGCCGGCGAAGCCCATCACCGCCGACATGATGAGCAGCGCGGTCAGGTTCAGCCCCACGCCCTGCCGGGCCAGCATGTTCTCCACGCCCAGCACCCGGCCGACGATGGCCAGCATGGCCACCACCGCGAGGTTGGTGAGCACGAACAGCGTGATGCGCCTTGCGAAGCTTCCCTTCATGGGTGTCGTCACTCCTGATGAGACAGCCGCCCGAAGATGCAGCGGCGTGGGGGGGATGCAAGCGAAACGGACGCGCCGCCGCTCCCCCGGCCCCTCCCAACAGCCCGCCCCGGGCGTTCATCCCGCCGCTTCCGCTCGCCAAGTCCTCGAAATGACGGGTGGGGAAACCTGCGCTCTCCCTCCAGGGAGGCGAGCGCTCGTCGGCTACGCCTCCCCTCCCCTCATCAGGGCAGCACGCCCGGCGCCCCCAGCGCCGTCGCCACCGCGCCCAGCAGGACCGCGGACTCGTCCGCCACCACCAGCGCGCCCGCGGCCAGCGCCGGATCCACCGCGGCCACGTTGGCCGTGTAGAGCGCCACCGGCGGCGGCGAGGGCCGCTCGCGCACCCGGGCCAGCAGCGAGTAGCCCGCGTCCGGCTCCACCCGCTGCCCCTCCACCCGCACCAGGTCGGTGATGACGAGGTCCACGCGGCGGGAGGCCAGCACCCGGAGCGCCTCCTCGGTGGTGAGCGCGTGCACGACCTCCGCCCCCGCGCGCTCCAGCCGCGCGCGCTCGCTCGCGACGTTGGGCGGGCGGTCATCCACCCACAGCACGCGCCGCCCTGCGAGCGGAGGCTGCGGCGGCCACCACCTCCCCATCGCCACGTGTACCGCCACCAGCATCACCACCGCGCCTGCACCCACCGCCGCGGCCCAGCGCTCCCACCGCCACCGGGCCCTCGGCGCGGGCAGCCCCACCTGCCGCGCGAGGACCCCGCGGACCTCCGTGAGCGCAGGCCTCGCCTCGGGCGCCACGCTCAGCAGCCCGCGCACGAGCGCTGCCACCTCCGTCGGAAGTCCCGGGTCCACCTGCTCGGGCGGCACGAAGTCACCGGCGGTGATGGCACGCAGCAGGGGCCCGGTCCGCTCGCCGTCGAAGGGCCTCTTTCCGAGCAGGGCCTCGTAGAGCACCACACCGAGCGCCCACAGGTCCGTGCGTGCATCCACCTCCGCGTCGTCGAACACCTGCTCGGGCGCCATGTAGCGCGGGGTGCCCACGCGCTCGCCCGCCAGCGTGAGCGTGCCGCTCTGGGC
>JAKEEX010000364.1 GCA_022616315.1 Myxococcaceae bacterium | reverse complement strand
AGGGTGCGCCCCCTCTGCAGCGCGAGCCTGGCAGCCGCCGCGGCGCCCCGTGCGAGCTTGTCCTTCCGGAGCGCGACCAGCTCCACGAGCGCGGCCTCCGCGCGTCCCGCGTCGAGGAGGCCTCGTGCGCGCGTCAGCCGCTCCTCGTAGGTGAGCGTCAGTGGAGCACCGAGCAGCTGGACGGACAGCGCCTGTGCCTCCTGCGCCAGCGGGTGCGCGGGGGACCCGACCACCACACTGCGCAGGTCCGCACCGGCGCGCTTCGCGTCACCGGTGGCGTGGCGCGCGCGCGCGCGCTGCACGAGGAGCTCCGGCGTCGGCTCCCGCTTCACCGCGGCGTCGAGCAGCGGCAGTGCCTCGCCCGGCTGCCCTGCGGCCAGCAAGGCCTCGCCCAGGCGGGTCCGTGCACGCGTGGCGAGCGCCCCGGGTGCGACGTCCTGCGAAGCCCGGCGGAGCGGCTCCACGGCCCCGGCCGCGTCCCCCAGGGCAAGGCGCGCCTGGCCCATCGCGAACGCGTGGTAGGGGACGAGCAGGGGTGGGGGAGTCGCCTGCGACAGCACGCGTGCTGCCTCGGCTGCCTGCCCCTCGGCCACGAGCTGCGTGCCCAGGAGGAGGCCCAGACGACCGGCGTCCGCGCATGCCGGAGACCTCTTCATGCAGGCCTCTGCCTCTGCCCGGGCCTGCGCCAGCACCCCCGGGCGTTGCAGCCGGAGTGACTCACGCAGCGCCGGGGACTGGCCCCAGACGGGGGCACTCCCCAGGACCAACGCTGCCGCCGCCAGCCCACGGAACCGTCTTCGCGCCACCTTGCCTCGCTGCACGCCGCTGTCCACGCCTTGCCTCCCGGCTGCCGCCCAACGGTGGACCGTTATCGGGAATTCCCCGGCTGACCCGCCGGTTTGACATCGCCATTTCGGGCGCTTAAACCGCGCCTCGCTTTCGCTGGACCCGACGCAAGCTGGGAGGTTGCCCATGCAGCAAACTCGTTCACCGCATGAGGTCGCCTGGGGAAGGTCGGGCTGACGGTTTGCGTCATCCGACCGCCGTCATTACAGTACGCCGCTCTGTTCGTGCGGCTTGGCAAGAGCCAAGGGGGGCACACCGAATCACTGGAGGGTTCCTCACATGAAGCCGTGTCCGACCGATCTTCCACAGACAATCAACCCCGAGGCTGGCCCGAAGCGCGCCGGGGTCGAGACGCACCGCAACCTCAATTGCTACCACTATGACGGCTGCCTCGACGAGGCGGTGCGTCGTGGGTGGCAGAGTTTCACCTGCATGAAGTGCCCGCTCTACAGCATGGCGGCGCCGCCGCAGGTGACGCTGGAGTCGTACGCCACCCAGCGCCGTCCGGT
>JAKEEX010000363.1 GCA_022616315.1 Myxococcaceae bacterium | reverse complement strand
TGTTGGTGGCCGATGGGCGTCTGCTCGCCCGCTTCCAGGGCCCGCGCCGCTGGGACTCGGGGGCGATGCGCCGGCTGCTGGAGCGACTCGTCGAGCAGAGCGCGCCTTGAGCGACGTTGACTCCCCGGAGGGGACGCGGTTTCCTGGGGACCTCCCCATGGTTCTCGTGCTGCGCCTCCTTGCCGTCCTCCTGGTGCTCTCGACGAGCGGGCTCGCCCGCATCGTCGTGGTGGGCCTGGATGGGCTCGTGGCATGCGCGGACGAGGGCCACGAGGAGCAGGATGCCTGCTCGGACTGCTCCCCGATGTGCTCGGACTGTTTCTGCGGTCCGTTGCGCGCGACGCCCGCACGGCCCCTGGTGGAGCCCGTGCTCGTCGAGGCGTCCGGCGTGAAGGTGGAGCTCGCGCCGCCGGTGCGCGTGGCCGAGGCCGTTCCCCAGGACATCTTCCGGCCCCCCACGGCCTGAGGCCCGCCATTCGCGGGTGACGTGTGTCCTCTCAGCGGGGACACACGGCTTCATCCCAGCCCCCTCACCCTTTCCCTTTCCCAGGAGGAGAGGGGTTTGGTTTCGCGGGCACGGACCACGGTGGCCCGCCTCCCGTGCCTCGAAAGGACATCCATCATGCGCTCGACCTTCGCCCTCCTCCCTGCCCTCCTGCTGTCCCTCTCGCCCGTCCTCTCCGCCCGCGCGGAGGCGCCAAAGCCCGCGGCCTCGAAGCCGTCCGGCACCCAATCCGAGGCGTGCGAGCACGGCGTGAAGAAGGCGCTGTGCACCCGCTGCAACCCGAAGCTCGCCCCCGTCTACAAGGCCAAGGGTGACTGGTGCGCCGAGCACGAGCGGCCCGAGTCCCAGTGCGCCATCTGCCACCCCGAGCTGGAGAAGCAGGGGGTGAAGCGGTGAGAGCCGTCCCCCTGTGCCTGGCCGCGCTCGTCGCGGTGGGCTGTGCACGGAAGCAGGAGGCACCCGCGCCTGCACCACCTGCGCAGACACCCGCCGCCGCCGTGGGTGCGGAGAAGGCGACGTCCGTGGCGCTCTGCGAGCACGGCGTGCCCGCGGAGCTGTGCACGCGGTGCAACCCGGACCTCATCGCCGTCTTCCAGGCCCAGGGGGACTGGTGCGAGGAGCACGGTGTTCCCGAGTCGCACTGCAAGCAGTGCAATCCGGGCCTCACCTTCACCGCGCAGTCCACGACGCCGAAGGACTGGTGCAGGGAGCACGCAGTCCCCGAGTCGAAGTGCACGAAGTGCAACCCGTCCCTTGTGGCCAGGTTCATCGAGGCAGGGGACTTCTGCCGCGAGCACGGCTTCCCCGAGTCGGTGTGCCCCTACTGCCACCCCGAGCTCGTGAGGGCCGCAGGCCAGACGCCTCCGGCGGAGACGTCACCGGGCGTGCGCGTGCGCC